>JAZQNT010000575.1:0-2677 GCA_045627505.1 Nocardioides sp. | reverse complement strand
TGCGAGGTGTGAAATCCGTCACCATACCACGTAAGAAACGTATCTGTGGACTTGATCGTGCACTAAAAGATGTAGAAGAAGGTCGTGTTTATCACGCAGATAGTGTTGAAGACATGTTCAAACAAATCTTAGGTGACGACTATGTACAACGTTGAATATACAGGAATGTTCCGCAAAGATGTCAAACTTTGTGCCAAACGAGGTTTAAACATCAAATTACTTCAAGACGCCATCTCAATCCTTGCCAGTGACGGTAAACTTCCACCAGAGTATCGCCCTCACCTTCTTAGTGGTAAGTATGCAGGCATCTGGGAATGTCACATCAAAGGCGATTGGCACACCAGGAAGAGCCCCGTTCCGATCCCGAGACCGACGAGCTCACCCACGGCGAGCTCCCTTCGCCTGGGCACCGCCGGTCTGGGAGTTGAGCACCTGGTGGACGTCGACACCCACCCGATCGAACCGCTCCAACCCAGCCGGGAGACCGCCGGTCCACGCCAACCGACCCGCGATGCGCTCGAAGACCGGCTCCACCTCGATCACGTCCTGCTCCACCCGCCCGGGAACTGCGGCGATCTCGTTCACCCTCCGCACCCCGGAGGCGTCCACGCCCAGGTGCACGACGAGGTCCACGGCAGCCGCCACCGTGGGCACCACGAACCGGGAGGAGATGTTCTCCCCCGCGAGCAGGGGCAGGGTGCAGACCTTCGTCAGCGCCTCGCGAGCACTGTTGGCGTGCAGGGTGCACATGCCCGGCAGGCCCGAGTTGAGGGCCAGCAACAGGTCCATGCACTCCTCGGCCCGCACCTCCCCCACGATGATCCGGGAGGGCCGCATGCGCAGCGCCTCCTTCACCAGGTCACGCAGGGTGATCTCGCCGGTCCCCTCCAACCCGGCCTGACGCGTCTGGAGCGGCACCCAGTCCGGGTGGACGAACCGCAGCTCGAAGACCTCCTCCGCGCTGATCACCCGTTCGGAGCCGGGCACCGCGGTGGCCAGGCAGTTCAACAGGGTGGTCTTGCCCGTCTGTGTGCCGCCCGCCACCAGGATGTTGAGACCGGCACGTACCGACGCTTCGAGGAAGGCGGCGGCCACCTCACTCAGGCTGCCCAGCCGCACGAGGTCCGACAGTCGCGCCGCCTGGAGGCGGAACTTCCGGATGTTCACCGAGGTGAACCCGCGGGTGATGCCTTCCAGCACCACGTGCAGGCGGTGCCCGTCGGGGAGCATCGCGTCGACGAAGGGCCGCGAGCGGTCCACCCGCCGCCCGCTGAGCTTGAGCATGCGCTCGACCAGCTCGTCCACCTGCTCGGCCGTGAGGACGGTGGTGGTGAGCTCATGCCTTCCGTTGCGCGCCACGAACACCCGGTTCGGCTCGTTGATCCAGATCTCCTCCACCTCCGGGTCATCGAGATGGCGCTGCAGCGGCCCGAACCCGGCCACCCGAGCCACGAGGTCGTCGACCAGGCCGATCGGATCTCCCACCGGCGCGACCGCGCCGGTCAGGGAGCGCTCGTCGTGACGCCGCACGAGCTCCTGGGCCAGCCGTCGCACCGTCGCGGTGTCACGTTGCGGGTCGACCCCCTCGGCCCGCACCTGCACCCGCAGCTCCGGGTCCAGCAGGTCGCCCAGCTCATGACCACCTCGGGGTGCGTCCGCCACCGCGCCGCCGGATCCCCCTGCCACGACGGGGCGCGCGTCAGCGTCGACGAGCGGTGCGCCGGGTAGCCCCAGCCGGGGCGACTGGGGTGGCACCAGGGGTGGCGAAGCGGTCATGCCGAGGTCCTGTCCCGAGTGAGGCCTGCTGACCCTGCGGACGCTAGCCAGAGCCCGCCCCAACCCGTGGCCTCGTCCCGTCACGCTGTGGACAACCGGACCGCCCGGCAGGCGTGGCTGGGCCTCCGGCACGGCTGGCCGAGGCCGCCGAGGGGGACGAATTACCGGATTTGGGGGGCGGCGCGGCCGAACTCCAGAGCCGTCTGGTGCGCGGCCACTGCCGCGAGCTGCGAGCGGACGTTCAGCTTCTGGCGGATCGCGCGCACCTGGCTGCGGACAGTGCCCTCGCTCACCCCACCGCGCTCGGCGATCATGGCCGTGTTCAACCCGTCGCTCAGGAGCCCCAGCACCTCCCACTCGCGCTGCGACAGCGCGGCCAGGCGGCTGACCACCTCCCGCTGCTCACTGCCCAGGTCGTGCCAGGCCGAGAGTGCCCTGGCGTACTCCAACTGGTCCATCGCCTGCCCCTGGGCCAACACCGAACGCACGGCCGCGGCCAGGGCTGCCATCCCCGCGGACATCCGCACCACGCCGGCGCAGCCCGCCGCGAGCACTCCTCCCCAGCGGGCGAGGCTCGTGGAGCCGGTCACCAGGATCCACGGCACCCGGACGCCCTCGACGAGCCCCAGGACGTCGCGCCACTGGTCCACGTCGTCCACCTCAGCGACCACCACACCCACCTGGGTGCCGACCTCCTCGAGCACCCGGCGCGCCTCGACGATGCCCACCCGGCCGCGCGGGAAGGGCAGCGTAGTGCGCCGTCAGCGTGATATATTCATCCGTGGTCGCGGGGATCTCCGCCACCACGTTGCGGGAGGTGCCGACATACTCGTCCTGCTCCACCGTGATCTTCACGTTTTGCGTTTTGTTCCGGATCATCTTGAGCGCCGTCTTCGCGTTC
>JAZQNT010000574.1:0-1788 GCA_045627505.1 Nocardioides sp. | reverse complement strand
CGCGGTCGCGGGAGGCCTGCGAAGGTGTTCGCGATCACCGACGGTGGGCGCGAGCAGTTCGAGCAGCGCTACGACGACCTCGCCGTCGAGGCAATTCGGTTCCTCCAGGAAGTCTCCGGCGACGACGCCGTGATGGAATTCTCAAGGCGGCGCGTGGCGTTCATCGAACGGGACTACCACCACGTCGTCTCCCAGGACCCTGACCTCACCCCGGCCGAGGCGCTTGCCAAGGTCTTCACGGCGGAGGGCTACGCGGCCAGCGTCCGCGACCTGCCCGTCGTCGGCCTGGGGGATCAGTTGTGCCAGCAGCACTGCCCGGTCTCCCAGGTCGCCCATGAATTTCCCCAGTTGTGCGAGGCCGAGACCGAAGCGATCAGCAAGGTCCTCGGCACCCATGTGCAGCGTCTGGCCACCATCGCGCACGGTGACGGTGTCTGCACGACCTGCATCCCGAAGAGCAAGGAAGAAGGCTGAACATGACGTCCATCGAAGAGCTCAACCCTGGGTTGAAGGACATCGGCCGGTACGACTTCGGCTGGCAGGACTCGGACGAGGCCGGCCAGAAGGCCAAGCGTGGCCTCAACCCCGACGTCGTTGCGGACATCTCGGCCAAGAAGTCCGAGCCCCAGTGGATGCTCGACATGCGCATGAAGGGGCTGAAGCTCTTCGAGCGCAAGCCCATGCCGACGTGGGGTTCCGAGCTCGGCGGCATCGACTTCGACAACATCAAGTACTTCGTTCGGTCCTCCGAGAAGCAGGCGACCTCCTGGGAGGAGCTGCCCGAGGACATCAAGAGCACCTACGACAAGCTGGGTATCCCGGAGGCCGAGAAGCAGCGCCTGGTCGCGGGTGTCGCCGCTCAGTACGAGTCCGAGGTGGTCTACCACTCGATCCGTGAGGACCTCGAGGAGCAGGGTGTCATCTTCGTCGACACCGACACCGCCTTGCGTGAGCACGAGGACCTCTTCAGGGAGTACTTCGGCACCGTCATCCCGACCGGTGACAACAAGTTCTCCGCGCTGAACACCGCGGTCTGGTCCGGCGGCTCCTTCATCTACGTCCCCAAGGGCGTGCAGGTCGAGATCCCGCTCCAGGCGTACTTCCGCATCAACACCGAGAACATGGGTCAGTTCGAGCGGACGCTGATCATCGTGGACGAGGACGCCTACGTCCACTACGTCGAAGGCTGCACCGCCCCGATCTACTCCTCCGACTCGCTGCACTCGGCGGTCGTGGAGATCATCGTCAAGAAGGGTGGCCGTTGCCGTTACACGACCACCCAGAACTGGCCGAACAACGTCTACAACCTCGTCACCAAGCGCGCCGTGTGCGAGGCCGGCGCGACCATGGAGTGGGTCGACGGCAACATCGGCTCCAAGGTGACGATGAAGTACCCCGCCGTCTACCTGATGGGGGAGCACGCCAAGGGCGAGACCCTGTCCATCGCCTTCGCGGGCGAGGGCCAGCACCAGGACGCCGGCGCCAAGATGGTGCACGCCGCCCCGAACACCTCCTCCTCGATCCTTTCGAAGTCGGTGGCGCGTGGCGGTGGCCGCACCTCCTACCGTGGCCTGATCCAGATCAACGAGGGTGCCCACGGCTCCAAGCCCAACGTGCTGTGCGACGCCCTGCTCGTCGACCAGATCAGCCGCTCGGACACCTACCTCTACGTCGACATCCGTGAGGACCACGTGCAGATGGGGCACGAGGCGAGCGTCTCGAAGGTCTCCGACGACCAGCTCTTCTACCTGATGAGCCGTGGCATGGAGCAGGACGAGGCGATGGCCA
>JAZQNT010000573.1:0-3297 GCA_045627505.1 Nocardioides sp. | reverse complement strand
CTATCTTTTTCAATTAATTGTGTTCTTCTATATTCGAGTTTTTCTAAAATACTGTTTATATATTGTGACTTCAACTTATACAAAGAATCTGTATTCCACTTATATATTAAACACAAAGCATCAAATCCATGATTTTTTCCTGATGTTATATGCCATATAAATGGAGTTTTAGGCAAGTACATAAACACATTAGTATAATCAGTCAACTCCGAAAAAAATCTTTTCCTTATATATGTTTCAACTTCATCCTCTAAAAATTCCTCCATTTGAAATAAATGAGCTGATGTCATTCCTTTTACATTTATATATTCCTCTATATAATCCATGATATTCTTTCCATGTTTAGAAATCGGGATTATTCCATCTGTTTTTTCTGTTAAAATATCTTTTAATGCAAAAGTAAGCCACTCGAAAACAAGTTGCTTTTGCTCGCTCAGCGCGAGCAACGGGGTGAGGTAGAGCGCCAACAGTCCCCCGGTGTGCAGGGTCCCGGCCGCCACCGGATGCGAGAGGAGGTGCACCGGACGACTGCGCAGCACCGCCACCACCCGACGCCCGGCGGGCGCCTCCAGCGCGCCCAACGCCAGGGTCACGGGGGCCGCGAGAACGAGAGCCAACGGCGCGAACATGCCCAGCAGGACGTGCTGGAGCATGTGGTGGGAGGCGCCGTCCGCGTGCGTCGCCAGCCCCGGGGAGAGGGCCACTGCGACCAGGACTCCCCCGACGGCCCAGCTGGCGGTGTGCCACGGGCTCCAGGCACGGCCCGAACGGCGCCGACGCCGCAGCACCAGCCACTGGTACCCGGCGCAACTCGCCACGACCGCCGCCACGAGCCACCAGGAGACCACCGGCCCTGCGGCGGCTGTCTCGTCATGGGCCAGCACCAGCCCGTGAGCAACCGGCAACGTCATCGGGGGCCGTCCGAGTCCGAGTCCGAGTCCGACCCCACCGCAGGCGCCTGGTCCCGTCCCCGCCCCCTTCCCCCGTGGGCGTCGTCCGCTCGCGCCCGCCACACCAGCACCACGCCCACGGCGAGCACCAGGAAGCCACCCACCGTCCAGACGACGTCGTAGACCAGCACGTCCACGTCGTAACGGATCTGGTGCAGCCGCAGGAGCTTGTGGTGGATGAACGAGTCCCACACCTGGAACCCGCCGGCCCCCGCCAGAAAGCCACCCAGCACGCTCCGTCGGGAGGCTACTCCGCGCCGGTTGAGGTCGGCGAACAGGAAGAAGCCGGCCACGAGGGCGATCAGCGAGCCTGCGTGCAGCAATCCGTCCGACACCAGTCCCATGCCGCTGGTCGAGCGGTCGTAGAAGTGGTGCCAGCGCAGGAGCTGGTGGAAGACGATCTCGTCCACCGCAGCGACCACCCCCACGCCGACCAGAACCCCCGCCCAGGCCGACCGGCCCAGCTCCTCCGCCGCGCGGGGGCCGTGCAGCCCGTCCACCCCCGGTGCCCTCGCCACGGTCAGCTCGCCCTGCGCAGGTGGGGTCCGGGAGCGCCGAGGGAGCCGAACGTCGGCCAGGTCGGCCAGAGGCTTTGGCGACAGGGGATGCCTCCGCGTCCGTCGGCGTGGGCGACTCCCCGGGCGGCCAGCGATTCCGCCAGTAGTGAATCCGCCAGCAGTGATTCCACCAGTGCCTCCATGGGGCACCGGTACCCACTTCGACAGGCCCGTCACCTCGTCTGCAGCCATCCCCGATTCTTCCCCGCGCGGGACCGCACGCACGGAGCCGCGGTGATGAGCCGCGGGAATGGCGCCACCCGTGGTGGGTACCACCCCCACGTCGACACTCCCGAGCCGTCCTCAGGGACGCCCGGGGCTACCGTCCAAAGTCGCCCACCGGGCGACGCGGCACGCGCACCACCTGCCTTGAGTCGATCACGCAGTCGCACGAGAGGGGACATCATGAACGCGCACCCGGAGGGCAGCAATCCGCGCCCGGACGAGAGGCATCCCAAGGCCACTGCGCACGTGAGGAGTCGTCCCCTCATGCAGCCGGTCGCGCTCGTCTTCGGCGTGGTCTTCCTGCTGGTGGGCATCGCCGGCTTCATCCCCGGCATCACCACCGACTACGACACGCTCAAGTTCGCCGGGCACGAGTCGGAGGCGAAGCTGTTCGGTGTCTTCCAGGTGTCCGTGCTGCACAACATCCTGCACCTGGTCTTCGGGGTGGCCGGGGTCCTCCTGGCCCGGACGTGGAACAACGCACGCCGCTTCCTCATCGGTGGTGGTCTGGCGTACGCGGGACTGTGGATCTACGGCATGGCCACCGAGCACGACAACGAGGCGAACTTCGTGCCGCTCAACGACGCCGACGACTGGCTGCACCTCGGCCTGGCCCTGGCCATGTTGCTCCTGGGGCTCGTGCTCAGCCAGGAACGCCGGGACATCGGCAGCGACTTCCCGGGGTGAGCGCGTTCGGCCCGGCCCGCAGACGGCCGCTCCGTGTGACCCGCATGCTCGACGCGGGAACTGGGCACAGTCCGAGAAGACGGCACGTCGTCGGCCCTGCTGGCGACGGACAACTCTGTGAAAGGTGACCCCAATGATCGGGAAAGCGAAGTTCTTCGTCGGCCTGGGAATCGGTTACGTCCTCGGTACACGCTCGGGGCAGGAGCGCTACGGGCAGATGAAGAGCAAGGCCCAGGAGATGTGGCGCAACCCCCGCGTCCAGGAGCAGGCGGACCACGCGCAGACGGTGATCAAGGAGAAGGCCGGCGACGTGGGGTCGACGGTTGCCAGCAAGGTCTCGAGCAAGAAGGGGAACGGGTCGGGCAACACCTCGTCCCCGGCGTCCGACCCCAGCACTCCCACGCCGCGCGCGCCGGGTGCGAACGCCCCGTCCGCCCTCGATGACCAGCCTCCCGGCACGTTGTCATGAGCAACCAGAACGGACCGCTCCCGGGTGAGGGCCGATCCCCCGACCCACCCACCGGGCAACTGGTCTCCCAGATGGCCGAGGAGGTCTCCCGACTGGTGCGGGACGAGATCCGTCTGGCGCAGGTGGAGGTCTCGGGCAAGGCCAAGAAGGCAGGCATCGGTGCGGGCCTGGTCGGCGCCGCAGGACTCCTCGCGCTGTACGGAGTGGGCGTGCTGCTGGCCTGCGCGGTCCTCGCCCTGGCCCTCGCCATCGATGCGTGGCTCGCGGCGCTCGTGGTGGGTGTCGTCCTTCTCCTCGCGGCCGGTGTCGCCGCGCTCATCGGCAAGAACCGGATCTCGGACGCCACACCGCCACTCCCGGAGCGCGCACTGTCGAACGTCAAGAACGACGTCGACGCGGTGAAGCATCC
>JAZQNT010000572.1:0-2943 GCA_045627505.1 Nocardioides sp. | reverse complement strand
GGTCCGAGCCCCACACCGCGCGTGTGCCCGCCCGTCGCGGCGTCCTCCAGTGCTACGTCCTGGACCCCATGCTGGCCACCGGCGGCCCCCTGGCGATGGCGTTCGACTTCCTCGTGCAGCGCGGCGCCAAGGAGATCATCGCGATCACCCTGCTGTCCGCCCCCGAGGGCATCGAGCGGCTCGAGCGGGAGACGGCGCACATCGACGTGCCGATCCAGCTCTTCAGCGCCGGCCTGGACGAGCGCCTCGACGAGAACGGCTACATCGTGCCGGGTCTGGGCGATGCCGGTGATCGGCTGTACGGCATCGTCGACTGATGCGGGACTTCGTCGCGTCGCTGCCCAAGGCCGAGCTGCACGTCCACCACGTGGGCTCCGCCTCCGAGGCGATCGTGGCCGCGCTCGCCCAGCGCCATCCCGGAACGGTGCCCGTCGACCCGCAGGGCTTGCGCGAGTTCTTCACCTTCCGTGACTTCGCGCACTTCATCGAGGTCTACCTGGCGGTGGTCGACCTGCTCAAGGAACCCGAGGACATCCGGTTGCTGACCTACGAGGTCGCCCGGGAGCTGCGCCAGGGGCAGAACGTGCGGTACGCCGAGCTCACCATGACCCCCTACACCTCGGTGCTGCCGCACGATGACGGCCGCGGGATGGCGATCGAGGCCTACACCGAGGCGATCGAGGACGCCCGGGTGGCGGCCGAACGCGACTTCGGCATCGTCCTGCAGTGGATCTACGACATTCCCGGTGAGTCCGGCCTCCCGGCGGCGGACGCGACCCTGCGCTTCGCCCTCGAGCACGGCCCCGAGTCCCTGGTGGGCTTCGGGCTGGGCGGTCCCGAGGTCGGCGTTCCCCGGCCACCGTTCGAGCCGCACTTCTCCGCGGCCCGCGCCGCCGGTCTGCGCTCGGTGCCGCACGCGGGGGAGACCACCGGTCCGCAGACGGTCTGGGACGCGATCACCCTGCTGGGCGCCGACCGCATCGGGCACGGCACCACCGCGGTCCAGGACCCGGCGTTGCTGGAGCACTTGGCCGAGCACCGGATCGCGCTGGAGGTCTGTCCCTCGTCCAACGTGGCGACGCGCGCCGTCGCGTCGCTCGACCAGCACCCGTTGCGGGAGTTCCGCGACGCGGGGGTGCGGGTGACGATCAACTCCGACGACCCCCCGATGTTCGGCACCACCCTCAACCGGGAGTACGAGATCGCGGCGCACCTGCTCGACCTCGATGCCCGGGGCGTGGCAGACCTGGCCCTGGAGGCGGTGGAGGCCTCGCTCGCCCCCGAGCAGGTGCGGGCTGCCCTGCGCGGCGAGATCGAGGACCATGTCGCCGGGCATGTCGCTGGTCATCCCTCTGGTCATCCCGCTGGGCACGGGACGAGTGCCTCACCCGCCGCGGGCTAACGTTCCTGTGTGAACGCCTCCCAGCCCGTCTCCCTGCCGTTGATCCCGACCATGCGGGACAGGATGATGGCGGGACGTCCGTTCGTCATCGACTCCGGCATCCGGCGCCTGGTGGCGGCCTCCCAGCAGCGCGTGCACGCCTACCTGTCCTGCGAGCCCGCTGACGTCGAGCGTCGAGCGTCGTTGTTGGCGGAGGTCTTTGCCGAGGTGGGCGAGGGCGTCGAGGCGCGGGGTGCCCTGCACGTCGAGCTCGGGTTCCGTACCACCGTGGGGGAGCGGACCGTGCTGGGGGCGAACCTCAGCGTGGTGGACGTGGCGCCGGTGCAGATCGGTGCGGACGTCGTGATCGGGGCGAACGCGAGCATCTCGACCCTGTTGCTTCCGCACGACCCGGCCAAGAGGGCCGAGAAGTGGGCCGGCGGGGCGGCGGTGACGATTGGGGACAACGTCTGGATCGGCGCCGGCGCGGTGGTCAGCCCCGGCGTGAAGATCGGCGCGGGTGCGGTGGTGGAGGCCGGCGCCGTGGTGGTCAGCGACGTCGAGCCCGACACGCTCGTGGCCGGCAACCCGGCCAAGGTGATTCGTCGCCGCTGAGGGTTGGCGCTGAGGGTTGGCGCTGAGGGCCGGCGCTGAGGGTCGGCGCTGGGGGTCGGCGCTGGGGGCCAGTCCGCTCAGGCCAGTTCGCGCGGTCCGTACATGATCACCGCCACCCCGACCAGGCAGACGAGCGAGCCCAGGACGTCCCAGCGGTCGGGCCGGAAGCCGTCGACCGCCATGCCCCAGGCCAACGAGCCGGCGACGAACACGCCCCCGTAGGCCGCGAGGATCCGGCCGAAGTTGGCGTCCGGCTGCAGGGTGGCGACGAAGCCGTAGAGCCCCAGCGCCACCACCCCGGCGCCGATCCAGATCCAGCCGCGGTGCTCGCGCACGCCCTGCCAGACGAGCCACGCCCCGCCGATTTCGGCAAGTGCGGCGAGCACGAAGAGGAGCATCGAGCGCAGGGTGTCCATGGGCGGATCCTCGCAGGTCAGCCCGGGTGTCGGTGATGCCGGGTCCGTGCCGGACGCGGCTCCTCGGGGACCCCGGAACAACCAAAGTCTTCCGAAGAGGTGGACAAAGCGCCCGGATCCTGTGTTACGTTTCCGACGTCACGAGAACTGGCGGGAAGCCCCGGCTGGCCAGTCAGCAACCCTCCGTCTGTGGCGGGGTGCTCCGGGTGAAGACACGGCTCCGTCGCATCCGCGGCGGTGCAAGCACAGGCCCCGCTGCGGGTCCGCTCACCCACGGAGTTTTGTCATGTCCCAGCAGAGCCGTCTCGTCGTCGCCCACGCTGGCTCGGCCGATCCCCTCGACGCCCCGAGCGGCGCCACCCGGACCGGTGCCCCGGCCGCCGTCCCTGCGCAGGGCGCCGTGACCGCGGCCCGCGACATCGCCCCGCTGGCCGCCCTGGTCGGCGCCGCCCAGCGCAGCCCGCTGGTCACCGGGGGCGGGCTGCGCCGGGTCGGGTCGTAGCCCTGTCGTTCTGTGGGCCAAGGGGGTGG
>JAZQNT010000571.1:0-4295 GCA_045627505.1 Nocardioides sp. | reverse complement strand
ACTTGATCCGTGCCACCCGCCTGCTGATGGAGGCGATCGGTTCGGGACGGGCGCTCCGATGCGGGTCATCGTGACGCCGACCCCGGGCGGACGCGGCAGCGCGTAGGTTGGTCAGCACCGTCGGCGTGCGCTCGGTCGCCGCTCGACTGGTCACTCGTAGCGGAACGTCGAGACCAGCTCCTGGAGCTGCGCCGACATCTGCGACAGGCCCGCCACGGCCTGGTGCAGCCCCTCGGCGTCGGCGGTGGTGAGTTGCGAGGCATCGGAGACCCGACTGACGATGACGGCGATGTCACCCGATCCGGTGGCGGCGGCCGTGACGTTGCGGTTCATCTCACGGGTGGTGAGGGTCTGCTCCTCCACAGCTGCAGCGATGGTGGTCTGGGACGCACTGATCCGGGACACGACCGCGGCGATCTGGTCGATCGCGTCCGCGGCGCCAGCGGCGTCGGCCTGGATCGTGCTGACCTGCTGGGTGATCTCCTCGGTGGCCCGCGCCGTCTCCTGGGCGAGTTCCTTGACCTCGTTGGCCACCACCGCGAATCCCTTGCCCGCCTCGCCGGCGCGCGCTGCCTCGATGGTCGCGTTGAGCGCCAGCAGGTTGGTCTGCTCGGCGATCGAGGTGATGGTCTTCACGACCTTGCTGATCTCCTGGGACGAGACGCCGAGCCTGCCCACCGTCACGCTGGTCGCCTCGGCCTCCCGGACCGCCTCGGCGGCCACGTCGGCTGCATCCTGGGCGCCGTGGGCGATCTCCTGGATCGAGGCCCCCATCTGCGCGGACCCTGCCGCGAGGGTCTCCACGCTCTGCGAGACCGACGTCGCGACGGGGCTGCCCCGGTGCGCTTCGGAGGACGTCTGGGCGGCGGAGGCCAGGATGGAGTTGGAGGTGGCTGCGATCTCCTCGGCCGAGGTGGCCACCGTCGAGGCGGACGACGCCATCGTGGTCACGATCCCGCGCAACGAGGACATCGTGGTGTCGAACGAGTCGGCGAGTCGGCCGATCTCGTCACGCTGCCGGATTCCCGGGGACGCGGTCAGGTCGCCGTCGGCCACCCGGTCGATCGCCAGGACGAGGCGGTCCACCGGACGCACGATCGAACGGGTCACCGCGACGCCCATGGCGAGGGCAGCCACCAGGGCCAGGCCCGCGACGACCAGGATCATCTGCCCGCTGTTGCGCGCCTGGGCTTCGGCGTGCTCCACCTGAGCCGCGGCGCGTTCGTCGACGGAGTCGACCAACGACTCCGTGCTCTCGAGCAGGGCCGACCAGGTGTTGCCGAGATCCCCGTCGTTGAGGATGGCGAACGCCGCACTCATGTCGCCCGGGGACGTCGCGCGGCCGAGCAGCTCGGTCCAGGCGTCGCTGGCGACGAAGAAGGAGCCCCACTGCTCGGCGATCCGGTCGAAGATGGCGCGCTCCGCCGTGGTCAGAACCTCCACGTCGAAGTTGGCCAGCAGCTTGTCGACCTGGGGGCGCACCTCGATCAGGCCAGCCATGTTGACGGCCTCG
Organism: Nocardioides sp.; assembly: GCA_045627505.1. Taxonomy (GTDB): domain Bacteria; phylum Actinomycetota; class Actinomycetes; order Propionibacteriales; family Nocardioidaceae; genus Nocardioides. Next base: position 2,782 of record JAZQNT010000571.1, on the reverse strand, counting down.
GGATCCACGGCTGCAGCGGGGGAGGTTGCGGTGGCCTCGGCGAAGATGAAGCCCTGCCACCCGATGACGTCAGTGTCGAGATAGCGCAGTTCCTTGACGTCGTCACGCATCGCTGCCAGCCGCTGTTGGTCCTCCCCCAACGCCACCTGCTGCTGCACGGCGTACACGCCGGTGCCGACCACGACGGTCAGAAGCAGGCAGAGGAGGCCGAAGGCAAGGGTGAGTCGGCGGCCGATCGAGAGGTCGAGGAACAGGGTGCGCATGGGGGCCTCGCTGTGGGTGCGTCCGGGGGGTTCGTGTTCCATCGGCTGGGGAAGCGGAGCCTGAGCAACTTTCAGGGACAGCCCGTATGGAAATACCCTGGCGGTGAGCCGCAGCCAGGGCAGAGGACGGATCGGGCCCGGTTCGGGGTGACGAACAGGAACGCGTTCAAGGCGGGTCCTGAGATGTCGGGAGGCCCGGTCTAGTGTTGATGCCCATGGAGAACGTCACTGTCATCGTTCTGGCCGCTGGGGGCGGCACCCGGATGAAGTCGAAGACCATGAAGGTCCTTCACCCGGTGGCCGGCCGATCCATGATCGGTCACGTCCTCAAGGCCGTGCAGGCGCTCGAGCCGGAGAGGATCGTCGCCGTCGTCGGCCACCAGCGTGAGCAGGTCGGGCCACACATCGCCTCGATCGTCCCCGACGCCGTGCTCGCGGTCCAGGAGTCCCAGGACGGCACGGGGCACGCCGTGCGCGTCGCGCTGGAGGCCGCGGGCACCACCACCGGCACCGTGCTGGTCTCCGCCGGTGACACCCCGCTGCTGCGTGGCGAGAGCTTGCGCGAGTTCGTCGCCGACCACCAGGCGTCCGGTCGGGCCGTCTCGATCCTCTCGGGCCGCGTGGCCAACCCGTTCGGCTACGGCCGCATCGTGCGCGACGCCTCCGGTTCCGTCACCGGCATCGTCGAGGAGAAGGACGCCACCGAGGCCGAGCGCTCGATCGACGAGATCAACTCCGGCATCCTGGCCTTCGATGCCGCCTTCCTCGGCACCGCCCTGCCCCGCCTGAGCAACGACAACGCCAACGGCGAGTACTACCTCACCGACACCGTCAAGATCGCGCTGGCCGACGGCCTCTCGGTGGGCGCCCACGAGGTCGCCGACGTCTCGCAGACCGAAGGCGCCAACGACCGGGCCCAGCTCGCCGAGCTCGGTCGCCAGATGAACGCGCGCATCGTCACGCAGTGGATGAAGGAGGGCGTCACGGTCATGGACCCGGCGACCACCTGGATCGAGGACGACGTGGTGATCGAGCGCGACGTCACGATCCTTCCCGGAACCCAGCTGCTGGGCGCCACCGTGATCCGTGAGGACGCCGTGGTCGGTCCCGACTCGACCCTCAAGGACTGCGAGATCGGGTCCGGGGCCCGCGTCGTGCGCACCCACGCCGACCTGGCCGTGGTCGGTGACGGGGCGAGCGTGGGTCCCTTCTCCTACCTGCGCCCGGGCACCCGGGTCGGTGCCTCGGGCAAGGTCGGGGCGTTCGTCGAGACCAAGAACGCCGTCCTCGGCGAGGGCGCCAAGGTCCCGCACCTGTCCTACGTGGGCGACGCGACGATCGGCGACCACACCAACATCGGCGCCGGCACGATCTTCGCCAACTACGACGGCGTCGCCAAGCACCACACCGTGGTCGGGGCGCACGCACGCACCGGCTCGAACAACACGTTCGTCGCGCCGGTCACGATCGGTGACGGTGCCGCCACCGGAGGCGGCACCGTGGTGCGCGAGGACGTCCCGCCGGGCGCCCTGGTGGTGCCCGGCGCCAAGCAGCGCGTGATCGAGAACTGGGTGCTGGAGCGCCGCGAGGGCACCGAGCAGGCAGCGGCCGCGCGCGCCGCCACCGACGCCGTCGGCGAGGTCACCGAGGAGGACTGACCTCCTCGGTGACCTCCTCGTACCCCCCGCACGGGTGCGGCAGAGAAGCCGTGGGACGTCCCGTAGGTACCGCCTGCGGGACGTCCTGGTTCCGCGCCGGACACAGTCCGAGAACGGTCGGAGACCATCCGTGGCCACCTGGGTTCGGCCGGGGGTTCGGCCGGCGGGTTCTGGCTGGGGGTTCGGCTGGTGTTCACCGGTGTGTTCTCAGCGACACCGCGGTCCGATCTGCGGCCCCCGGCTTGGGACGGCCCGTCCTCGTGGTTCACACTTGAGGACGCCTACTGCACCAGCGTCACCGGCTAGGAGAGCCCTACGTGAGCGGAATGAAGCGGACCCCCCAGAAGAACCTGATGGTCTTCAGCGGACGGGCGCACCCGGAACTGGCCACTGAGATCGGGGAGCTGCTCGGCAGCGGCCTGGTTCCGCAGTCGGCCTACGCGTTCGCCAACGGCGAGCTGTACGTCCGCTTCGAGGAGTCCGTGCGCGGCTCTGACGCGTTCGTCATCCAGTCCCACACCGCTCCGATCAACGAGTGGCTGATGGAGCACCTGATCATGGTCGACGCGCTCAAGCGCGCCTCGGCCAAGCGCATCACCGTGGTGATGCCCTTCTACGGCTACAGCCGCCAGGACAAGAAGCACCGTGGTCGTGAGCCGATCTCGGCCCGCCTGGTCGCCGACCTGTTCAAGACCGCCGGTGCCGACCGCCTCATCACGATCGACCTGCACGCCGACCAGATCCAGGGCTTCTTCGACGGCCCGGTCGACCACCTGATGGCGATGCCGATCCTCACCGAGTACGTCAAGGAGAAGTACGGCAACGCGCAGCTCGCAGTCGTCTCCCCGGACGCCGGCCGGA
>JAZQNT010000570.1:0-2363 GCA_045627505.1 Nocardioides sp. | reverse complement strand
CACAAAAAATGAAAGAAAAGATTATAGCTTCAGGCATTGGGTACGAAGATAGTTTTTTCATTCGGGAACTTGAGGTAATCGATCGCGGGCAACGAGCTGGCGGTCTGGTCGACCGATTGAGCCGCGGGCTCGGCTGCTGGCCGGGTCGGGTCAGGTGCGGTGCTGTGCGTCAGGTCCGGTGCATCAGGTCCAGTACGGCAGCAGCATCAGCTGGGTGGCCAGGAAGCCGGCGAGGAAGTTGAGCCACAGGAACCGCTTCCATCCGGCGTTCGCCCGCTCGCAGTCCTCGTCGGTGATCCCCAGATACGGCGCGACGTTGGCCACGTAGGGCAGCACCAGCACGGAGGCCAGCCAGCCGGGCCAGGGCATCAGCAGCAGCGCCAACCCGCCCAGCAGGTAGCAGGCCAGCGCGAACCAGACGGTCACCCGCGCACCCATCACCGTCGCGATCGAGGCGAGTCCCCCCTCCCGGTCGGCCCGGACGTCCTGGACCGCACCGAAGGCGTGCGAGCCCATGCCCCACAGGAAGAACCCGACCAGGGCGCCCCAGATCCCGGCGCTCCACTCGAACGTCGCCCCGCGGTCCGCGGCCAGCACCAGGCCGTAGACCGCGGGGCTGACGAAGTGGGTGCTGGAGGTGATCGAGTCGAGGAACGGCCGCTCCTTGAAGCGCAGCCCCGGCGCGGAGTAGGCGACCACGGCGAAGAGGCTCACCGCGAGCACCAGCGCGGACGTCCATGACCCCAGAGCAAGCAGCGCCACCACGAACGGCAGGTTGCTCAGCACCGCCGACCACAGGGTCGTGCGGTGGATCGACCGGTCCAGCACCAGTCCCTCGACTCCGCCCTTGCGCGGGTTGCGCAGGTCTGACTCGTAGTCGAAGACGTCGTTGATGCCGTACATGGCCAGGTTGTAGGGCACGAGGAAGAACAGGACACCGACAACGAACGCCACGTCGAGGTGCCCGCCCACCAGCAGGTACGCGGCCCCGAAGGGGAACGCTGTGTTGACCCACGAGACCGGGCGCGAGGAGCCCAGGACGGTGGCGACGCGCCGACCGACACCTGAGGGCGCCGACGGTCGGGCGTCCTGGGTGGGAGCGTCGGCCACAGTCACTTCTTCTCCTTGGAACGGCGGGCGAAGAGCAGCGCGAGCGGCGGGACCACCATCACGGCGGCCAACGGCCAGGCGAAGTCCTCGATCGGGGCGAGGCCGACGTGCACGCCGGTGAGGTTGGACTCCTCGTAGCGGAACAGGTCGGCGGCGATCATGACGTTGTCGAACACGGCGGTCAGCACGAACAGGGCCAGCCAGGCGAGCGCGAGCGAGGCGAACCAGCGGGCGCTGGGGCGGGCGAGGACGACGGCCAGCAGCAGCGGCACCGCGGAGATGCCCAGGAAGAGCAGGACCAGCTCGAGGTAGCTCATCGGACCCCCTCCGGCCGGTCACGCACACCGTACGGGGCCTCGCCAGGGGCATCCTCCGCACTCTGCGCGGAGCCTTGGGCACGCGCCTGCTCCCGGCTGGCCGGGACCAGGACGTCGAGCACCCGCTCGAACAGCCCGTGCAGCACCCCGGTGATGTAGCAGAGGAAGGTGATGAAGACGAGTTCCTCCACCGGCAGGTGCGGGGCCACGTCGATGCCGGTCATCGCCGGCGAGTCGCCCTTGGTGTACATGTCCAGCGCAATCGCCACGACGTCCCACACCAGGAAGAGCACGAAGCCACACCCGACGGCGGCGAGCGCGACGCCGGGGCGCCGGAAGACGAACAGCTTCCAGCGTCGATCGACCAGCCCCATGCAGAACATGGAACCGAGCAGGGCGGCCAGGTAGAGCAGACTCACCGCCGCGAACCTCCCACCAGCGTGTCCCCGCCACGACCGTCGCGGGCAAGACCCTCGAAGGCCACCTCGCGCCCCCCGGGCTCGGGGCAACGCGCCGCCACGCCGCTCCCCGCGCAGGCGCTTGAGCACGAGCTCGGCGCTGATCAGGCACATCGGCAGGCCGATGCCGGGCATGGTGCTGCATCCGGCGTAGAGCAGGCCGTCGACCTTGCGGGAGATGTTCTTGGTGCGGAAGAAGGCGCTCTGCGAGAGCCGGTGCCCGGGTCCGAGCATGGAGCCGGACCAGGCGTTGAGGTCGGCGGCGAAGTCGCCGGGGCCGACGGTGCGGCGCACCCGGATGCGCTCGGCAAGACGGATCGTAGCCATGTCGTTCTGTGGGCCAAGGAGTTGGCCCGCTCTATTGTCTTCCTAAGACCGCTTGGCCTCCGACTTGTCCGAGCATGGAGCCGTACCAGGCGTTGAGGTCGGCGGCGAAGTCGCCGGGGCCGACGGTGCGGCGCACCCGGATGCGCTCGGC
>JAZQNT010000569.1:0-3677 GCA_045627505.1 Nocardioides sp. | reverse complement strand
GGGCCACCGGTGGCTTCGAGATCTGGTTCCGCGCCAACCCGCTGGGGCCCCGCCGCAACCTCACCCCCGACCAGCGGCTCATGTACGCGATCACCGCCACCCACTACCTCACCGGGATCGCCCCCGGGCTGCTGCTCCTGGTGCCGGCGCTGGAGATCTACCTCGACGTCCGCCCGGTGGCGGTCACCGTCGGGGTGGACCAGTGGCTGCTGATGTACGCCGGCTTCTACGTCATGCAGATCCTGCTGGCCCTGCTCAGCATGGGCAGCTTCCGCTGGGAGGTGCTGATGCTGGCCGCGGTCTCCTACCCGATCTACCTCAGGGCGCTGGCCAACGCCTGGACCGGACGCGAGCAGCGGTGGCACGTCACCGGCACCACCACCAGGGTCGCCTCGCCGTTCAACTTCATGGTCCCCCAGGTGCTCACCTTCGTCTTCCTGGTCCTGACCGGCGCGGTCGGGGTCTGGCAGAACGTGGTGACCGGCACCTTCACCCTCGGCACGGCGTGGTGCCTGACCAACGCCTTCGTGCTCGGCGTCTTCGTCCTGGTCGCCTCCGGTGAGGCCCGGCAGAACCGACGGACCGCAGGGACGCACCGCTTCGACTCGACGTCCCACGCCGACCGGGGCGCGGGATCCACGGCGGGCGTCCAGCAACCGGGCGAGGTGCTCGCCTCCGGTGGGCGGAGGTCGAGGTGACGTGGCACAACAGGCTCCGGCTCTGGGGCGGCCTGCTGGTGGTCGTCGCGGTGGCGGCTGCCCTCACCCTGGTGGTCAACCAGCGCTCCCGGCAGGCGTACAGCAGCGACGCCCAGGTGGGGGCCGACACGGCGTCCGTCAGCTCGGCCTACGGCGGGGTGGTGGTGGCCCAGGAGGTCGAGCATGGCGACCCGGTGCGGAAGGGGGACGTCCTGCTCACGCTCTCCTCCCCCGACCTTCGCCGTGACGTCGCCAACGGCCTGAATCCGGTCTCCACGAAGTTCCACGAGGTCGATCCGGACGAGGGCCACATCACGATCCTGGCCCCGATGTCGGGCACGGTGACCGACCTGCGGACCGAGGTCGGGTCGTTCGTGCCCGCCGGCGACTTCGCCACCCTGCCGGCGGGCGGCAGCCAGTACGTCACCGCGGAGTTCCGGCTCACCCCCGACCAGTACGGGCGGCTCGAGGTCGGCGGCCCGGCGCGGGTGGAGCTGCCCAGTCGGCAGCGGATGTCGGGCAGCATCGCCGACGTCGCGGTGCGGACCTCGGAGGGGGTGGCGGTCACCACGGTGGAGGTGGACGTGCCGGACCTGCGCTCACCCGACCTGACCTCGCTCAACCAGCCGGGCAGCCCCGTGGCGGTCACCCTCACCCTGGCCGACGCGGGTGTGCTCGCCGGGCCCACGGACCGCTTCATGGAGTTCCTGCACCGGGCAGGTGTGCGGTGACCCGGCCCTGCGCCGCGCACCGGCTCGGGATCGGGTGCCTGGTGGCGGCGCTGCTGCTCGGCCTCGGCGGATGCCGGGGCGGCGGGGCGCCGGCGCCTGAGGCGCCCGCCGACGCCGGGACGCAGGTGCTGCCCCAGACGGTCGTGGGCCCGCTCGCCGAGGCGCTCCCCCGCCGGACCGTCGCTGCGATGCCGACCACCCGGTTGGCCGACGGACTCACCCCGCCGACCAACCGCTGGTTCTCCGGTCTGGTCTTCGGTGACGAGCCCCAACCGGTCCAGCCCCTGCCCCTGACCTTCACCGGCGCGAACAGCGGCTTCGGCTTCGGCCTGCCGCAGGTGGTGGTCTCGGCCGCCAGCGTGGTGGGGAGCAACCAGCAGGACGTCGAGGTCACGCTCGAGGGCGCCACCGAGCAGGTGGTGAGCGCCTACGTCGACGCCTCCTTCACCCTCTCCCACCGTGAGGCCGGGGGCGCCGAGCTGGGCCGCACGACCGTGGCCCGGGGTTCGCTGGCGGTGAGCCATCTGGCCGTCCGGGACGAACGGTTGACCACCTCGCTCAGTTGGAGCGGGTCCGGCGAGGTGTGGAACGCCACCGCGCCCACCGGCGCCTACGGGCTGGTCGTGCGCGACGGGACGGTGGACGGGCGGCGCATCGCCCTGGACGCCGGCGGCAGCGCCACGTTCTTCCCCGTCCCTGCCGGTAAGAGCGCGGCGGACCTGGCGCGGTTCGTCGCTCCGGTCGACGGGACCCGCACCGCCTACGAGGTCGGCGAGCAGCGCGTGGCAACAGCGCTCACCTACACGTCCGGTCAGGCGGCGTCCGGGACACCCTTCGTGCTGCTGCCGGTGCAGGCGGCGGGGGCCTCCGACGGGGTGACCTGCGACCTCGGGTCGTTCCCGAGCGTCTACGGCGACCTGCCCGTCTGCCGGGGCGAGTCGTTGGCCTGGGAGGTGCCGCGCCAGCAGGCGGTGGCGGGGCTCGACCTCTCGGGTCTGTCCTCCCGTGAACGCGCGGAGCTGGCTCGGCAGGTGGCCGACGACGTCGACTCCCTGCCCGCGTCGCCCCCGGACACCTACTACGGGGGCAAGTGGTTGTTCCGGACCGCGCAGTTGCTCGACGTCGCTGCCCAGGTGGGCGCCGAGGAGGCCGAGCGCACCGCGCAGGAACGACTCACCGCCGCCCTGGTGCAGTGGACCGAGCCCGCCGGCTGCGACGAGCGTGCCAGCCAGTGCTTCGTGGCCGATCCGCGGTGGAAGGGGATCGTCGGCCTGGAACCGGCGTACGGGTCGGAGGAGTTCAATGACCACCACTTCCACTACGGCTACTTCCTCCACGCGGCCGGGGTGCTGGCTCGGCACGACCCTGCGGTGAGCGAGCGGCTGCGCCCGGTGCTCGACCTGCTGGCAGCCGACGTCGCCGGGGGTGCCGACACCGAGGTGACGCCGCGACTGCGAGCCTTCGACGTCTACGCCGGGCACTCCTGGGCCTCGGGCACCGCACCGTTCGCGGACGGCAACAACCAGGAGTCGAGCTCGGAGGCGGTGAGCGCCTGGGCCGGACTCCGGTTGTGGGCCGAGGCCACCGGGGACGACGCCCTGGCCGCGCACGCCGCGTGGCTGCACTCCGCGGAGGCAGCCAGCGCCCGGGCGTACTGGACCGAACCCTCGATCCCCGACGGATTCGCACACCAGGTGTTCGGGATCAACTGGGGCGGCAAGCGCGACCACGCCACGTGGTTCTCTCCGGCGGAGTCCGCGATCCTCGGGATCCAGCTGATCCCGATGGGGCCCAGCACCGGCCACCTCGACGGAGACCCTGACCGCATCGCTGCGAACGTCGCCGAGGTCGGCGAGGTCGAGCAGCTCACCGGACCGCTGAGCGACTACGTGCTGCTCTACTCCGCGTTGGCCGGCCCCGCCGCGGCCCGGACCGCACTGACCGCGGCCCGAGCGTGGCCGGAGCAGGAGATCGACGACGGCCTGAGCCGCACCTACCTGCTGGCCTTCGCCCTCGCGCAGGCGGCGAGGGACTGAACCGGGCCCCTGCCCGCCGGGCGGGCGCGGTCCGTGCCTGCCCGGGCGGGCCCTAGCGTGTCCCCCGGCTCCCGCGCCTCGCCGCCCGCGCTGGCCGCCCACCCCTTGTCCCCGGCGTCCTGATGCCGGTTGACGCCGTGAAGGACGCGCCTCTGTCCGTTCAGGTAGAAACCGTCCGCCCGGAGTTCGGCCGTGCGGAAGCCAAACGGCAC
>JAZQNT010000568.1:0-3403 GCA_045627505.1 Nocardioides sp. | reverse complement strand
AGACCGACCACCAGGGCGAGCGGGACGGAGACGTCGGTGACGGTGATCAGCACCGGCGTCATCAGGCCCAGTGCGACCGCCTCCAGGCCGAGCACCGCGGCGCACATGCCGCGGCGGGGGGACTTGCGCAGCTCCTTCGCGGCGATCTGCTCAGGGGTGCGGTCGTCGCTCACCTGCTCCGAACCGTCCTGCAGGGCCTCGTCGTTCACGTGCTGCTCCTCGCTCATCGCTCGTCCTCGTCGCCGAACTCGCCGCTGGACTCGCCGTCCTCGCGGGCAGCGCCCTCGGCGAAGTAGTCGTCCTCCTCGTCGGAGTCGAGCCCCAGCTCGCCCAGGAATCGGGCGACCGGGTCGTCGTCGGAACGCACCGACTTCGCGCCGGCGAACGGGTCACCGTCCAGCCCGGAGTCGAGGTCACCGTCGGTCACCGCCGCGGCGGCCGCAGCGCGCATCACCGCGTCCGGGACGAGCGGCGTCTGCGCCGCCTCCCGCGCCGACTTCCGAGCCGCCTCACGGGCAGCGTCGCGACCAGCGGGACGGATCATCGCGCGGGCCTCACCCACGGTCACCACCGAGCCGGTCACGAGCACACCACCGGCACCCAGCGCGTCGCCGAACGCCTGCCCGGCCTCGGCCAGGGCAGCGCCGTAGTCGATGGCGGAGGCAAGGTCGGGGATCACCGTCACACGGGACTCACCGAAGACCTGCTTGGCGACCTCGCCGAGCGCCTCGGCGGGCATCGCACGGGGGGTGGAGTTCTGGGTGACGACGAGGTGCGCCAGGTGCGGCTCGTAGGCGGCCAGCACCCCCTCGTAGTCCTTGTCCCCCATGACGCCGATGACGCCGATCAGGGGGTCGAAGTCGAACGAGTCGGCGAGCGCGGCCGCGGTGGCCTGGGCGCCGTGCGGGTTGTGCGAGGCGTCGAGCACGATGGTGGGCGAACGGCGCACCACCTCGAGCCGACCGGGCGAGGTGAACTGTGCGAAGGCCTCGCGCACGACCTCGTCGGAGAGTTCGCGGTCACCGAGCAGCGACTCGACGGCGGCCAGGGCCACGGCGGCGTTCTGGGCCTGGTGCGCACCGTGCAGCGGCAGGAAGAGCTCGTCGTAGCGAGCGCGCAGGCCCTGGATGCTGACCACCTGGCCACCCACCGCGGGGACGCGGGAGACGACGCCGAACTCCATGCCCTCGCGGACCACGGTGGCGCCCACCTCGGCGGCCCGGGCCAGGAGCACCTGGGCGACCTCCGGGGACTGCTGCGCGAGCACCGCGTAGCCGCCGGGCTTGATGATCCCCGCCTTCTCCCGGGCGATGTCCACGACGGTGTCACCCAGGTACTGGGCGTGGTCCAACGCCACCGGGAGAACCACCGCGACCTGGGAGTCGACGACGTTGGTGGCGTCCCAGCCGCCACCCATGCCGACCTCCACCACTGCGACGTCCACCGGCGCATCGGCGAAGGCCGCGAAGGCCATGCCCACCACGGTCTCGAAGAAGGAGAGCGGGTGCTCCTGGGTCTCGTCCACCAGGTGCGTGAACGGCGCGACGTCGTTGAAGGCCCGGACGAAGTCCTCGTCGGACAGCGGCTCACCGTCGACGCAGATCCGCTCACTCATCTTCTCCACGTGCGGGGAGGTGAAGCGGCCGGTGCGCAGGTCGAGGGTGCGCAGGATCGTGTCGACCATCCGCGCCGTGGAGGTCTTGCCGTTGGTGCCCGTCAGGTGCACCACCTGGTAGGCGCGCTGCGGGTCGCCGAGGAACTCGGTGAAGGCGCGGATCCGGTCGAGGGAGGGCTCGAGACGCGTCTCGGGCCAGCGGGACAGCAACGCTTCCTCGACCTCGGCGAAGGTCTCGGCGAGGCGGGGGCCGTCGTGGGCGTCAGGCGAGGTGCTCATCACCGTCGAGTCTAGGACCTGCGAGCGAGCGGCCCCACTTCGCAGCGCATACCCGATTTCGATGAAGGTGCAACAGCACGGACCGAGGCTCGAACCGTCCGGTGCAGACTCGCGGGAAGGTCCCGGCAGTGCGGCCGGGCAGCCCGAGGGAGCCCCGCATGACTCAGCCCACCCGCCCGCCGGCCCACCGACGCGCACCGGGTCGCACACCGGGTCGCACGCCGTTCACCGTCGTCGCCGCCACCACCAGCGCCACCCTGGCCGGCGCCCTGCTGGCCAGCGCTCCCCTGGTCGCCCCGGCGGCGACGGCCGCGGTCACCGGCAGCGCGACAGTGAGCGCCTCCTACTCCTGCTCGGTCCTGGGGCAGCGCTTCGACCTGCCCGTCGACTTCAGCCTCACCGCCGCCCCGTCGGGACGCAGCACGACGCTGACCGCCTCCGGGGGCCGCCCCACCCTCCCCCTCGACGCGCCACTGACCATCACGAAGGTCACCAGCACGCTGGCGGCACAGGTGGACGGCAGGCCCGTGACGCTCAGCGGGACGGTGCCCTCGCTGACCGCCACGCCGAACACTCCGATCGACCTGCCCTCGCTCACCGGCACCGTCGACGTCCCCGGACCCACCCTGACGTTCAGCCCGGGTGCCTTCTCCATGGCCCTGACCGCCTACGGGTTCCCCGCCTCGATCACCTGCAGCCTGCCGGGCACCGCACCCACCGTCACCGTCGGCACGGTGAGCACGCCGGTTGACGTCCCGCGCACCGGCGAGCTCCGGACCGTCCCGGCCCGCCTCAGCCTGACCCCGGCCGCGAAGTCGGTGAAACGCAAGGCGGTACGCAAGCGGGGCGCGAAGGCGCGGGTCAAGATCACCCTGAAGGGCCCCGCCCAGCGCCGCCTGGAGCCGGTGGGCACCCTGGTGGTCACGGTGGGCAAGAAGAAGATCAGGACGATGCGCACCACCCGTGCCACCGTGGTCCGGGTGCAACTGCCACGCACCCTGGCCCCCGGGAAGCACCGGGTGCGGGCCACGTTCCGCCCGTCCGGCCTGGCGAAGTCCTCCGGCGTGGGCACCGTGAGCCGGAGCGTGGTGGTCCGGGTCCTGAAGTGACCGGGTGAAGTGACCGGGCGCCCGGGCGGGCATTCCGCCTCCCCCGACGCGGGTGAAATATAGGATCTGCGCCGAGCGTCGGCGTCGGCCGACACCGCTGACGAGGAGGCGCAGTGCGCATCGGTGTGGTCATGGGAACGGGGCACGGGTCCGACGGAGCCACCGGACGGCTGGTCGGCGAACTGCTCGACCGGGTGCGCGCGCTGGAGCCCGGCGTCGTGGTCGACACCGTCGACACCGACGACCTCGACCTCGGACTGTCGTGCGCGGCCTGCCTGTCCTGCATGACCGCCGGCGAACGCGCCTGCCCCAACTACGACGGCGCTGCCCACGCCCGCACCGTGCTCGACGAGGCCGACCTGGTCGTCTTCGCCACCCCGGTGCACTCGTTCCACGTGAG
>JAZQNT010000567.1:0-7607 GCA_045627505.1 Nocardioides sp. | reverse complement strand
TCTCTATTGTCTTCCTAAGACCGCTTGGCCCCCGACTTAGATCCGCGGGGCCCCGCTTGTCGATGAGACGTCAGCAGGCCGGGTGGTCGTGGCACCGCCGACGCAGGGGCGGTCGGCGGGGTCAGTACGCGTCGTAGAACTTCGCGAACGGGCTGACCTTCAGCATCTGCGCGGTCTTCTCCTCCAGGAACGGGGCGTTCTGCAGGTTCAGCCACGGCCGGGAGAACCACAGGTAGGCGTCCACGTACTTCTTGGCGGTGGCGGTGGCCTTCGTGCCCAGACCCCACGCCGGGTTGGCCACGTCGAAGGTCGGCGGGATGCCGGTGGTCACGCAGGTGACCTTGCCGAACTGCTTCTTGCTGGTGCAGGCCGGGGCCTCGTCGGCGATCCCCCTCTTCGCGAACTGCCAGTCACCGAAGTTCCAGGGGTTGCCGTTGGAGGCGGTGGTGATGACCGAACGCAGCTCGTTGCGGTACCCCTTCTTGCGGAAGATGTCGGCCAGCTCCTTGGCGCGGGCGATCTCCTTCTTCACGTCGGTGTAGTGGGTGCTGCCGAACGCGAAGCCGTCGACGTTCTTGATGCCGATGGGCTCGAGGAACTTCGCGGCTGCCTTCGCGCCGCCCTGCCCGGGGGCGGGCCAGTCCCAGGACCCGGCTTCGAGGTAGATCCGGGTGTTCGCGTTCTTGTTGTACTCCGCGGCTGCGAACTTCAGCATGCCCTGGTACTTCTTCCGGTGCCGGGCAGTCATCAGGAACGGCATGTCGGGCTGGAGGACCACGATCGTGGGCGTGTCCCCGATGGCCTTGGCCTGCAGCGTGACCCAGCGCTTGTAGCTGGCGATGTTGCTGGCCGACGGGTTCGCGGTCTTGGCCTCGGTGTACCAGGGCGTGAGCCGGAACGAGGCCAGGGCGACCACCTTGGTCGGGTCGCCGTCCTGGGAGTCACGGATGTAGTTCTTCGTGGACTCGTAGATCTTGTCGTTGGCCGTCCACTTGCCCGTCCACCCCACCTTGGGGATGTTGACCAGCATCTCCACCCACGGCTTGTTGGCTGCCTTGACCCCGGTCTTGTTCAGTGCGACCCAGACCTGGTCCTGCGGGCCCTTGTAGGTACCCAGCGTCTGACCTGCCCAGCGCGACGCAGTGGACTGCTGGACCGGGGCGGCCTTCTTCTTCGCAGCAGCCTTCTTGGCGGCGGCCTTTTTCTTGGCAGCAGCCTTCTTCGCGGCGGCCTTCTTCTTCGAATCGGCCTTCGCTGCCGGGGACCGCTGGAGGTCGGCCGACACGGTGGTCAACTCGAGGCCGGTCAGGCCGGGGGTCGTTCCCGTGCCACTGGTGACGCTCGTGCGGGCAGGGGCCGCTTCGGCGATGGACGTCAATGCCGCTGACGACACCGTCGTGGCGATGGCCAGCCCCATCGCGGGCAGCGCACGGGACAATCTCATGGGGTACTCCTCGGGGTGGGGTGTGGCGCCCCTCGAAACGTGCGAGGAGCAGACGGCGGACGTCACGCCTGTCATCGGCGGGGGTGCCGAACGGCTGAGCAGTTCACGCGCCGGCCAGGAGTCGTGCTGCACCGGGGCGAGGGATCGCCCCCGGGCCCGCGATGCGCGGACATCGTCCCATCCGTCCCGGCAGTCACAGACGGTGGGCGGCGCGGACGGGGGGTGGTTCTGGCCCGGCGGGTGTGGCGGATGTAGCACCATTGCCCCATGTCGTGGCGGTACCCGGTGACTGCGCTGGTCCTGTTCGCGGTGGTGCTGACCACCGCGCTGCTCACGAGCGCCAGCGCTGAGGCCAAGGACCCGCGGCTCAAGCGCAAGTTCTACGTCGACGCCTCTTCGTCCGCCGCGGTCGCGCTCAGGACGGGGGAACCGGTCCGGCAACTGGCCACCACGCCCCAGGCGATCTGGCTCACCGAGGTCACGGCGCCCCGGGGCCGGGCCAAGCAGGTCGTGCGCGCCCACGTGGCCGCGGCCAAGAAGAAGCGGCGCACTCCGGTCTTTGCCGTCTACGCGATCCCGGGTCGTGACTGCGGATCCTGGTCCGGGGGCGGCCTCACGGCCTCGCAGTACCCGGCCTGGATCAAGGAGATCGCGGCGGGCCTCAGGGGCAGCAAGGCGATGGTCGTGCTCGAACCCGACGCCGTGGCCAACCTGGGTGAGTGCGAGGGGCAGGGCGACCGGGCCAGGTTGCTGCGCGACGCCGCGAAGCGGCTCACCCGGGCCGGCGCCTGGGTCTACCTCGACGGCGGGCACTCCTCCTGGCTGGACCCGGCTGAGATGGCCCGACGCCTCAAGACGGTCGGGGTGGCGCGCGCCCGCGGGTTCGCCACCAACGTCAGCAACCACCGCAGTACCGCCGCCGAGAAGGCCTACGCCCAGCAGGTGCGCCGCGAGCTGACCCGGCTCGGCGTCACGAAGCGTCGCTACGTCATCGACGTCTCCCGCAACGGCGCCGGTGCGGACCTGGCCGACACCTGGTGCAACAACACGTTCGCGCGGGTCGGGAGCAAGCCGCGGGTGGTGAACAAGAACGGTCTGGACGCCGTGCTGTGGATCAAGCGTCCCGGTGAGTCCGACGGCGCGTGCAACGGTGCACCCGAGGCCGGTCGCTGGTGGTCCCACGGCGCCCGAATCCTCCTCGGCGCGGCGAGCTGACCCCAACCGGTCGCGTCTCCGCTGGTCAGGGAGCCGAGTCTGGTGAGCGGGGTCGAGCGGGTGGAGGGTATCCTCACGGACGGTGCCCGGCGAAGGTTCGTCAACAGGGCCGCTTGCCATGAAGTCAACTGGCCGCCCTGCGGCCGCGAAGGAATCCTCGTGCTCGTCGCTCTCTTCGGCCTCGGCGTCATCATCCTCGCCGCCCTGATCACCATGCCCGCCGCCAAGGCTGCTGGCATCAAGTCGATCGTCCTCTTCGTCGTGCTGTCCCTCGCAGGTGCCGTCGGCGCGGTCATCGTCGGTGAGAACTACCACCTGCCGCCCAGCAAGACCGAGAAGGCTGAGCACACCCAGCACCTGATCAACGAGTGGCTCGAGGACCAGGGCGCGACCGTCAAGGACGGTCCGAGCGCCAAGGAGATGCTCGACCGCAAGCCGGCCCTGTGGAACCTCGAGGTCCAGGGTCAGCCCCTCAACCTGCTGTGCACCCCCTCTCCCGACTTCCCGGAGGAGGCCCAGCTCAGCTGCGCCGAGACCATGGACCTGATCTCCGAGAAGATCGACGTCGACTTCGACGACATCGACTCCGGTCACTGATCGACCCCACGTCTTCACGACGACCCCGTCCGGACAACCGGACGGGGTCGTCGCATTTCCGGGGGGAGCACCGCCTGCGCGCATCCGCCTGCGCGCATCGGGCACGGTGGATCGGACACGGTGGATCGGACACGGTGCCCCGGACCCGACGGCTGGCCCGAGCGGGTGCGCCGACCCGGACGGCCTGGGGCGCCGTCGTGCACGGGATGCGCGTGGCCAACTGAGGCCTGGGCAACAGGGGCCTGGCCAACAGGCAGCAAGCAACCGGGTCACCCGGAACCGACGCCCTTCCGACTCCGAGTGCTCGCGCAACACGTCCTGGGCCTGAGGCGTCCGCACAGCGTCCGGATACGAGGCGAGGGCCCCTCCGCAGTTGCGGAGAGGCCCTCGCCAGTACTGCAGTCGCCGGAGATCCGGCTCAGATCTTGGGCCGCTCGGGCAGCTCGCGGTCCTTGATCTTCTGCGTGGCCGTCTCAACGGTCTGCTTCCACGGCTCCAGGGCCTCACCCCACGCGGTGGCCGAGTCCTTGCCGGTGCTCAGCATCGATTTCCACGCCGGGGCGTTGGTGATCCGACAGCCCTCTGTGCAGGCCTGGGCCGCGGTGGCGGCGGCCCGCACGGCTTCGGCGTCGGCGCTCAGGGCAGCCACGAGGGGCTCCAGCTTCTTGGTGGCGCTGGGCACCAGGTCCCGCCCGGTCAGGGTGGCGAGCAGGTCCTCCCGGGCCTGGGCGGCGCCGTCGAGGAGGGCGAACGCCTCACCCGGGTTGGCCGTCGGGTCGAGCCCCGCCACCGTCCGGACCAGGCCCTCCAGGTCGGCCTGCAGTTCGGAGTAGGCGCTGTTGGTGCTCTCCACGGCGGCGGCCGCTGCGGCCAGGGCGGTGGCCTCGGCGCTCTTCCTGGCCTCGGCCTTGGCGTGCTTCGTCTCCCACGCCTCGAAGGTCTTGCGCGCCTCACCGACCAACTTGTCGGCCGCGGTCAGTCCGGCGAGCGCCTCCTCCTTGCCGGTGGCCAGCTTCTTGGCGGCCTTGCGTGCGTCCTTCAGCAGGGCGTCCCACTGGTCGAACGTGGCCGGCCGCAGCTGCGTGAACCCCTTCAGGCCCTCGTGGTAGCCGACCACGGTCAGCAGGTCGTCCTTCTGCTCCTCGTCCTCCAGCCCCTCGGCTGCGGCGGTCAGCGGAGCCACGTACTCGCCGGCGCTGGCGCCCACGGCGCGCACGTCGGCGAGCAACGACGACGCCTCGAGCTTGGCGGAGAGGTCGACGACGCTGGCGCTGGCGCCGGCGACGATCTCCTCGGCGATCACGTCGGAGATGGTGGTGACGAGCTCGGCGGTGGGCAGCCCGTCGGTGGAGCCACCGGCGGTCTCGATGTCGCCGTGCACGTCGGACAGGTTGTCGAGGGCGTCGGCGAAGGCGGACCTGGAGTTCGCCCAGGGGGAGAGGTCCTGCGTGCTGAGCTCGGCGAGCGGAGCAGCGGCCTCGGCGACCGCGGTCTCGGCCAGGGTGGCGCGGCGGGCCGCGACGGAGACGCCGGAGCTGTTCTCGCGGGTCTCCTCCGCGGTGGTGTTGAGCGCGGCCACGGTCGACTCGAAGGCGGCACCGGCAGCCGCCACCTCCTCGATCGAAGACGCGCGCTGCATCTGGACGGCCGCTGCGCTGAACGACCCGTGAGAGGCCGCGAAGGCGTCCTTGACCGGCCCGTCCTTCTGGCTCGTCCACCACCAGGCGCCCGCGCCGGCGACCAGCACCACCGCGAGCACGGCGGCCAGCACGGCCTTGGTCCGCCTGGGCTTCTCGGCGGCCTCCTGGTCGGGGCCGTTCAGGGAGCTGTTTCCGTCCGCACCCGCGGCAAAGGGCACCGAGTCGGGGAGGGAGGCGGAGGTGATTGCGTCCGCGGACAGGCCGGGGACGAAGCTGGTGTCGGACTGGGCGACATTGGCCTGGGCGACATCGAACTGGGCGACGTTGGACTGGGCGACGTCGGGGACGGCCTGGGTGAGCGCCTCGGCCGATGCCGACACACCGACCAGCTCCTCGGCGGGCGCGTAGAGCGTGTCGCCGTAGAGGTCGTAGGCCGACTCTGCGGGCTCGGGCACCTGCTCCCAGGACGCGGCAACCGCGGCCTCGGCGGCGAAGGCCCCTTCCACGCTGAAGGCGGCGGTCAACTCCAGCTCGCCGGTCTCCAGGGCGTCCGCCGGCGGGATCTCGTCCGCGGAGTTCTCGTCCGCAGGGTTCTCGGTGGCGGGGTTCTCGGTGGCGGGGTGCTCGTTCTCGAGGACGTCCTCGGCCGGGACGTCCGTGCCGGAGGGGGCGTCCAGGCCGAGTGCAGCGGCCTCGGCGGCTGCGATCGGGGAGAGGGCGGAGGTCTCGGGGGCGCCCGTGGTCCCGAGCACCTCGATCGGCTCCGACGCCGCAGACTCCGACGCCCCAGAGTCCGGCCCCGAAGATTCAGGTGGGGTCGAGAGCGCGGCCCACGGGTTCGCGGGTGCCTCGGCAGTCACCGGGTCGACCACCTTCACGTCGAGGTGCGCCCAGGGGTCCTCGTCGGGGGCGGCGGTCGGCGCGGCCGGCGCCGGCTCCTCCACACGTTCGAAGATGCTGCCGAGGGTCTCCGGGGCGTCGGGAGTGCTGGTGGGCCTCCATGCGGCCCGGAAGAGTCCGGTGTTGCGCAGTGCCTCGGGAATCTGGAAGCGGCCGGTGTCCTCGGGGTCCGCAAGGTGCGAGGGGGGGCAGGTGTGCCCCTCGGCCCGCGCCGAACCGCACGTCGGGCAGGTGGGGGTGCCACTCGCTGAACTGTCCATCATCTTCCCTCACGTATCACGGCGGTAACGACGCCGACTCTAGGGTGCTGTGCCCCGCTTGCGGGCCGGGTCACGGTCAAAGCGATTCTCCCTTCACTGGTCCAGACAGCGCACTTCGCCCCTCTCGGAGCGTGTCTGGGCGGGGGAAGGGGCGCGCGACGACGTGCAACCAGGGGGTCACCCAACTGCCGAAAAATCAGACAGGAGAAGGGGTTCCCCTTCTGTGTTTCGTTGGTAATGTTCGTGGCGCAACAGGTGCAAGTTCCAGCAGGTGGACGCCAGCGGAGTTTGTGATCCAACGGCGTTTCTTCAACGGTTACCGCAGTACCCGAGGTCGAGCGACGTGTCACCGCATCTGATGTGGGTCCGTCGAAGGGGCGGACTCTCGCCCCGACTAAGGAGACAGAGCAATGGCTCAGGGCACCGTGAAGTGGTTCAACGCTGAGAAGGGCTTCGGCTTCATCGCGCAGGAGGACGGCGGCGACGACGTCTTCGTGCACTACTCGGCCATCCAGACCCAGGGCTACAAGTCCCTCGACGGGCACCAGAAGGTCGAGTCCGACGTCCCCCAGGGTCCGAAGGCTAAGGTGTTAAGATTGACTATGAATTAAATGCAAAAACTCATAATCAACAAGAATTATCTACTCCTGATTCAAAAGTAAGAGTATTCGTTATTCCAACAAATGAAGAACTTGCTATTGTTAAAGATACAGTTAGAATTTTAGGGCTATAATGTACAAAGAAATACTAAATAAAATATTAGAATATAAAAATATATCAATTTTTAGGCACGTTAGACCTGATGGCGATTGTGTATTTTCGTCATTAGCTTTATATCATTTTTTAAAAGACAATTTTAAAGATAAAAATGTTAAAGTTGGTGGATTTGATAAATATGATTTAATAAATCGTAATGACAAAATATCAACTAAATTTATTCAGAACTCTTTAGTATTTGTTTTAGATGCTAGCACTGAAGAAAGAATCGATGATAATAGAGCATTAAAAGGAAACTATATTATTAAAATAGATCATCATCCTGGAAACAACAATTTTGGTGATATTAATGCCGTTAATAGTAAAGCAAGTTCCGCAAGTCAAATATTAGCTGAAATATTATTATCTAAACCATTTAATAAATATATTTGTTCAAATAAGGTTTGTAAATACTTATATTGTGGAATATTGACTGATACTATTAATTTTAAAACCACAAATACAACGGCTTCTACTTTAAATATTGCTGCTAAATTGGTTAAAAAAGGAGAATTTTTGCCTTCAGATTTAGTTGAATATCTATTTAATTTGGATTTAGAAACATATAAAAAAGTTACTAATATAAGAAATGAATTAAAAGTTGATAATAAATTTGGATATATTCAATTAAATAAGAATCAATTAATTAAATTAGAAATGACTTCGCAAGAAGCAAAAAATAATATTGATGCCATAGGTAATATAAATGATTTAAATATTTGGGCATTTGCAGTAGAAGAAAATGGATTATGGGATTGCTCAATTAGATCAAAAAAAGGGTACGTTATTAATAAT
>JAZQNT010000566.1:0-2043 GCA_045627505.1 Nocardioides sp. | reverse complement strand
CAGCCCAGGGTGGAGACGTCCGAGACGGCGAAGTACGTGCCCTCGGGCCGTGAGGTGGGCACCCCCGCACCGGTGAGGCCGTCGACCAGCAGGTCCCGTCGGGCCGCGAGGTCGGTGGCCAGGGCCCGGGGGAACCCGTCGTGCTCGTCCAGGGCCAGGACCGCGGCGTGCTGGAACGGGGTGCCGGAGGTGTAGGTGAGCCACTGCTTGGCCATCAGCACGGTCCGGACCAGGTCACTCGGCCCACTCACCCAGCCCACCTTCCACCCGGTCAGCGACCACGACTTGCCCAGGGACGACACCGTCACCGTGCGCCCCGCCATCCCGGGCAGGGTGGAGACCGGGACGTGCCGGTGGCCGTCGAAGGTGAGGTGCTCGTACACCTCGTCGCTGACCACAACCAGGTCGTGACGCCGGGCCACCGCCGCCACCGCGGCGAGCTCCTCGGCGTCCAGCACCCGTCCGGTGGGGTTGTGCGGGGTGTTCAGCACCAGCACCCGGGTGCGGTCGGTGACGGTGGCGGCCAGCTCGTCCGGGTCGAGGCGGAAGTCGGGGGCGCGCAGCGGGACCCCGCGGCGCCGGCCGCCGGCCATGGCGATCATCGCGTCGTAGGTGTCGTAGGAGGGCTCGAGCACCACCACCTCGTCGCCCGGCTCGACGAAGGCCAGCATCGCGGCGGCGATGCCCTCGGTGGCCCCGGTGGTGACCACCACCTGGCGCTCGGGGTCGAGGGCGATCCCGTGGTGGCGCAGCTGGTGGCGGGCCACCGCGGCACGCAGCGCGGGGATGCCGATGCCCGGTGCGTACTGGTTGTGCCCCGCTGCGATCGCGGCCCGCGCCGCCTCGAGAACCGCCCCAGGCCCGTCCTCGTCGGGGAAGCCCTGGCCCAGGTTGAGCCCACCGCTGCGGGCGGCGAGCGTGGAGTAGCGGGCGAAGACGGTCTCGCCCAGCCCGGCGAGGCGCCCGGCGGCGCGGCCCGGCCGGTCGCCTCCGGGACCGTTCTCGCTGGTCGGGCGATGGATGGGCGCGTTCACAGGGTCTCCTCGACGTCGGATGGGCCGCGGCGCACCGGGCGGGCGCGGTCGCGGGCGGTGGAGCGCGCCTGGGACCGGGCGGTGATCCGGGGCAGCACCACGATCATCCCCAGCGACCACCCGAGGTGGACCAGGGTGGGAGCGAGCAGGGAGTCGGTCCGGTTGCGTTCCCGCCCGGTGAGGACCCCCAGCAGGGCCGAGGCCAGGACGAGCAGCGGGTTCCCGGTCGCGCACGTGGTGACGGCGTAGACCGCGGTGGTGGTGCTCGTCGTGGGCAGCCCGGCGCGTTCCACCACGTCGTGCAGGGTCCCACGGAAGAACAGCTCCTCCCCGGCCCCCGTGACCATGGCCAGCGCCGTCGCCGGCACGAAGGGGCCCCGGGTCGCGTGGGCGAGCACCGTCTCGATCTCCGCACGCAGGAACGGGACCCGGCTCACCACCGCGGCACCGGCCCCGAAGACGGCGACCGTCCCGGCGGCGGTGGCTGCCGGGACGAGGACGCGCCCACGCAGGTCCTGGTACGATCCGCGATTCGCGTCCGTTCCGAAGGTCATCGCATACGTGCGCGGCTGCAAGGACGAGGAAGACCCGAACTTCTCGCGATGTGCCGAGATTCGCATGCAGGTGGCGTGCTTGGCGAGAAGGGGTCCGGACGGAACCGAAAAGGTTTGGCATTCGCTTGCCGTGCAAGTCAAGCCGTCTTATGGCCGGAAGCGGGGCTCTCGGCTTCGGCCGATGCCGATTCCCGACAGGAGTTGGGCATAGCTTTTTGCTGGTTAGTTTTGATTGCGCGTTTTTGGTATAATATTCGCCATGAAACTCAGCAAAATCATCGGTACCCTGAAGTTCAGGGCCTTGGGCGGCGCTCGCGCCTCGAAGATCAGCAAGACCGATCTCGGCATCCTCAAGGTCGCGTTTATGGTCGCGGCGCTGGACGGCGAGGTGACTGATGCGGAATTCAAGGCGTTTGACGCGCTGATGAAGAAGTGCCGCGGCTACTCGCCCAAGG
>JAZQNT010000565.1:0-5899 GCA_045627505.1 Nocardioides sp. | reverse complement strand
GTGAAGCAGCTACGGGCACGTGGACACGTCGCTCCCACCGTGTGTGTGGGCACGCTCGGCTCGTCCGTCCGCCCGCCCGACAGGGACGCCGTCTGGAGCCTGACCCCCGACCCGGACTGCCCCGAGGCCGTCGCCTTCACCCCGCGGGCGCGGGAGCAGCTCGACCGCCACGACCGCCAGCAGGTGGTGCTGACCCTCACCCGGCAGGTCCTGGAGGAGGTGCCCCGGCCACGACTGTGGCTGAGCCGGTCGGGCGCCCCCGACCCGTGCCCCGAAGATCTCCGGTGGTTCGCGGCGGCGGACGAGGCCTGGCACGACCTGGGGCTCGTCCCCGACTACGCGGTGATCACCCGCGAAGGCTGGTGTCTGCTCCCCTCCGGGCTGCTCCGGCGGTGGCGCCGCCTGCGCTGAGGCAGGGCCATCGCCGAACCTCGACCTGCCCCGATGACGTGGGTGCCGTTGCCGAAACGATCGGCCACCCCACCGCGGCTCAACTCTTCCTGCGACGACGCTCCGCAAGGTCCACCACCTCACCCGCGACCGCCTCGGCCGCCCCCGCCGGCCCGCTCCTGTCCACGGCGCGAGCGCGGCTCCGCGCCGACCCACGGACCGCTCCGGGGTCCGTCCTGGGGGCGAGGGGCTCCCACGCCGACGGCGGGACTGCCCGCTCCAGCAGGTCACCCACCAGTGCCGCGAGCGACGTGCCGCGTCCCTGCTCCCCCGCCCGATCCAGCGCACACCATGCCAAGGCCCCGTCCCCGGTCAGCCAGGCATGGAAGGCCAGGACCGACGCCGGGGCGGCGGCCTCACCCACCCCGCAGGACCTCACCACGCGGATCCACAGGTCGGCGTGGGCCCGCGCGTCCTCGCGTCGCACCCACGACCACGCGGCGTCGCGTCCCTCGGCCGTCTCCACACCGTGGCGCAACAACGCCACCTGCTCCGCCCCCAACGGGTGCCCGAGCGCCACGGTCCGCCGTAGGAGCCGCGTCAGCCGCTCGGGTGTCACCGCGACCACGCCCGCGGCCAGGGCCTCCACACACCTCCCCACCTCCTCGACCTCTGCGGGCACGGGTCGCATCGCCTCGAGCAACGCCTCCCGGGAGCCGAGCACGACCTGTCCGCGCAGCACCGCCTCGGCCACGAACCGGTGGGCCAGCACGTCGTACTCCCGGGGCTCCCGGGTATGACGCCCCGGGAGCATGGAGATCCATCCGGCCCCGTCGGCCCCCACCAGGGCCGCCACCTCGATGCCGGCCCCCGCAAACCCGGCCAGCAGCGCCGGCGCGAACTCCCGCGCCCGTTCGAGGTCGGCGTAGACCACCAGCGCGACCCTGGTGACACCGTGCGCCAGAGCCGGGCCCGCCAGGGAACGCACCACGTCCTCGGCCCGGGCTGGATCGGGGAGATCCACCCGCGCGTGCGGGCCACGACCGCCGCCCACCGCCAGCATCACCACCGACCGGCTGGGGACGAACCCCAGCGCCAGCGGGACGCAGGCCAGCAGGTCCTCCGGGCTCCCGGCCACCAACCGCCGGGGGCCCCGGTCCGGCGGTCCGGCGCTGCGGGCCCCGGGGGCGGACGCCTGTTCGTGCGGCTCGGCCTGCTCAGGCTCCCGGGACACGGGCAGGTCGACCAGTGGGGCTGTGTCATCGAAGTCATCCATGAACGGAGGCTGTCGTCCCCCGCGGGGACGTGCCGTCCCCTCGCCCTTCCGCTGTGGAGCGCGAGACGCCCCTGACCCGCTGCCACCCGTTGTTGACCATTCGCGGTGGTCACCGCACGGCCGAGCCGCACGATCCCGCCCCGCCCCGCCGGGCCGCGGAAGACGCGTAGTGTGCATCCCGAGCCACAATGGGGCCATGGATCCGCACGCGCGCACGAGTCGGCAGTTCCGTGCGTGACCACGCCTCGGTCCTGCACCTCGACCTGGACGCGTTCTTCGCCTCGGTCGAGCAACGCGACAAACCGTCCCTGAAGGGACGCCCCGTGGTCGTCGGAGGCGTCGGCGGTCGTGGGGTGGTGGCCACCGCCTCCTACGAAGCGCGTGCCTTCGGCGTGCGCTCGGCGATGTCCACGCGCGAGGCACGTTCCCGTTGCCCGCACGCCGCCTTCCTCTCCGGCCGCTTCCACGCCTACCGGGAGGCCAGCCGCGCGGTGATGACGGTGCTGCGCGAGGTCTCCCCCCTGGTCGAGCCGCTCTCGCTGGACGAGGCGTTCGTCGACCTGGCGGCCAGCGGGCTGCCCGACCTGGAGGTCGACACCGTGCGCGGGACCGCGGAGGAGCTGCGTCGCCGGGTCAGCGAGGCGACCGGCGGACTGACCGCGTCGGTCGGCGTGGCCTCCTCGAAGTTCCTCGCGAAGATCGCCAGCGAGATGCGTAAGCCCGACGGCCTCACCGTCATCGCGCCCGGCACCGAGCGGGAGCTGCTGCGCCCGATGCACGTGCGGGTGATTCCCGGCGTGGGTCCGGCCACCGTCGAACGTCTGCGCCGGGCGGGCGTGCACACGGTCGCCGACCTCGAGTCGATCGGCGAGGACGAGCTCGTCCAACTCGTCGGCAAGTCGCACGGCCACACGCTGCACGCGCTGGCCCGGGCCGAGGACGACCGCCCCGTTGTTCCCGAACGGGAGACCAAGTCCGTGAGTGTCGAGGACACCTACTCCACCGACATCACCGACCGGGCCCTGATGGCCGACCTGCTGACCCGTCAGGCCGCCAACGTGGCCAAGCGACTGGCCCGGCAGCGTCTGTCGGGCCGCACCGTCCAGATCAAGGTGAGGCTGCACGACTTCACCACCTCCAGCAGGTCAACCACGCTCCCTGCCCCCACCGACGACCCCGGCCTGATCGCACGCACCGCCCGCGCCCTGCTCTCCGAGCACGACACCTCCGGCGGCGTCCGACTGCTGGGCGTGGGGGTCTCGGGCCTCGCCGACTGGGTGCAGGAGGAGCTCTTCGCCGAGGAGACCCCGGAACCCGCCGACCTCGAGACACTCGACCGGCTGGCCCCGGTGGTCCGCCGGCCCGAGTGGGCGCCGGGCAGCGACGTGGTGCACCAGGAGCACGGGCCGGGTTGGGTCTGGGGCGCCGGTCGCGGGGTGGTGACCGTCCGGTTCGAGACCGCCACCACCGGCCCCGGCCCGGTGCGCTCGTTCTCCCAGGACGTCCCGGCCCTGTGTCTGGTGGAGCCCCCGGCCGAGGACGACGTGGTGAAGGGACCGGGGTCCGGGCACGTCTGAGCCCACCCCCTCGCCGCCCACCCCCTCGAAGCCGTCACCGCGTGCTCAGGGCCCGAGGAGGCGCAGACGGACGCGGTCGCCCGGTCGTACCCGGGCACAGAGGTCGAGGTCCTCGTCCACCACGACCGCCACCACCGGGTAACCGCCGGTCGTGGGATGGTCGGCGAGGAAGATCACCGGCTCCAGGGAGGGCGGCAGCTGGACCGACCCGGTCACCATTGGCTCGCTGAGCATCTCCCCCTCGCGGCGCACCAAGGCCCGTGACGCACGCTCGAGGCGCAGGCCCACCCGGTTCGACCCGCTCCCCGCGACGAACTCCACCCCGTCGAGGGCGGTGACGTCGTCCGTCCAGTGCGCCCCCGGTCCGGGCCAGACCCTCAGCTCCCAGACCAGCGGTACCGGCACCGCGCCGAAGACGTCCCTCGGCAGCAGCCCGTGCGTCGGGACCACTCGCCGATCACCCGTCCTGCGGGATGCCGTGAACGGCAGGGACACCGGGCCGAGTCGGAGCTGCTGTCCCGGGGTGAGCGGCAAGGGCCCGAGCCCACCGAGGAGGTCGGTGGAGCGTGACCCGAGCACCGGCGGAACTTCGACTCCCCCGGCGAAGGCCACGTAGGTGCGCACCCCGGAGCGAGCCGCCCCGATCCGCACCTCTGCCCCGGCGGGAACGGTGAACGCCTCGTCCTGCGGTGCCGTACGCCCGTCCACCAGCACCTCCGCGCGGGCCCCGGTGACTGCCACCCGCACCTCGACCAGCGCACGGAACGCAGCGCCTCCCAGCGTGGTCTCCAGCGCCGCCGCCCCCTCAGGGTTGCCGACCAGACGATTGGCCCAACGGGCGGAGGAACGGTCCAGGAACCCGCTACGCGCGACGCCCAGGTGGGCCCAGCCCGATCGACCCTCGTCCTGCACGGTGGTCAGGGGCCCGGCGTCGACGACCAACACGTGGGCGCCGCTCATGTGACCGCCGCTCACGTGGCCACGAACCTGACCCGGGTGCCCGGCCTCAGCAGGGCGGGACCGTCCGGCGCCCCCAGGTCCCAGACCGGCGTCGTGGTGGTGCCCAGCAGCAGCCATCCCCCCGGAGAGGCCGTGGGGTAGACCGCGCACCACCGGTCCGCCAGACCCACCGCGCCGGCCGGGACCCGCGTGCGGGGCGTGTCGAGACGGGGCACCGCCCACTCCGGCGGGAGTCCGTCGAGGTAGGCGAAACCGGGGGCGAAACCGCAGAAGACCGAGACGAACTCCAAGGCGGTGTGCCGACGCACCACCTCCTCCGGATGCACGTCCCACCGCGCGGCCACGGTGCGCAGGTCAGGGCCGTCGTAGCGCACCGGCACCTCCACCCGGCGCACCGCAACCCCCTCGTCCGCGACCTCCCCCAGATCATCTCCGTCCCACGCCCGGAGCAGCGCCCCCAGCTCGGACACGTCGACCCCGTCCACCAGGACCGTCCGGGCCGCGGGGACGACGTCGGTGCAGGCGAGCTCCTGGGTCCGCAGCCACCCGGCCAACCGCATGGCACTGGCAGCGTCCGGCACGTCCACCATCAGGGCCCGCTGCCCGGCTCGGCGCACGCCCCGGACGGGGCCCGAGTCCCCGCGCCCGCCCCACGCCACACCGCTCACGTCGCCGCCTACAGCCCCATCACTCACAGCCATCACTCACCGACCGACGCTCACAGGCCGACGCTCACAGGCCGACACTCACAGCCCCACGAGGTCGAACCCCGCCGCCACCAGCGCGGCGCGCACGGCCCGAGCGGTGTGCACGGCTCCCTCGCTGTCCCCGTGCAGGCACAGCGAGTGTGCCCGCCCACCCTGCGCGAAGGTCACGGCGTTGGCGGCCACCGCGTCGGCACCGTGCACGAGTGCCCCGGGCTGGTCGCGGGGGACGAGCCGCCCGGCGTCCGTGTAGCCCCGGTCGGGAAAGGCCTCGTCGTAGGTGGCCCGCCCCCGTTCCGTGGCCAGGCTCAGCAGGTGCCCGGGACGCATGCCCAGCACCGGGAGGTCACCGGAGCCGTCGAGCACCGCGCGCGCCTGCGGCTCGTCGTCCAGCACCCGGTGGTAGAGAGCGCCATGGGGCTTCACGTAGCGGACGTCGATGCCCTCGGCGCGGGCGATCGAGCGCAGCGTCCCGACCTGGTCGGCCACCTGCTCGCGCAGCACCGGCTCGGGAACGTCGAGCGGCACCCGACCGAAGTTCGCGCGATCGGCGTAGGAGACCTGGGCTCCGACGGAGACCCCCAGACGAGCGGCCTCGGCGCAGACGGCTCGCATCACCTCGACGCTGCCCGCGTGGTAGCCGCAGGCCACGTTGGCACTGCTCACCACACCGAGCAGCGCCCGGTCGTCGGTCACCTCCTCCCCCAGGTCGGCGTTGAGGTCGATCCTGGAGACTGGACGGGCCCCGGGACGCGCCGAAGCGGACTCGGGGCCGGAGATCGCGAACTGCTGGGGCGCGTCGTACGCGTAGAAGTGGATTGCGCCGTGGAAGATCATGGCGGCGTACTGCCTCGGCGGGCTCGTGTGCTCGCTCGGGACGGTCTACCTGCCTTCGGCGGTTCTCTTCTCCGTTGCGGGGCTTCCGTTCTCGGCGAACATCCTCACCTTGATGGGCATCAGCTTCTTCATGGCGATTCTCTTCCCGACGATCT
>JAZQNT010000564.1:0-15030 GCA_045627505.1 Nocardioides sp. | reverse complement strand
TTGGTGCCGGGCGGCATCATCTGCGTCTACGTCGCCACCACCACCCAGCTCTCGCGTGTGGTCGAGACGCTGCGTGCGCACGGAGGCTTCACCGAGCCGCACGCCTGGGAGAGCCTGGTGCGTGACTGGCACGTCGAGGGTCTCGCGGTCCGTCCCGACCACAAGATGATCGGCCACACCGCCTTCCTGGTCACCGCCCGACGCATGGCACCGGGCGAGCGCCCGCCGATGAAGAAGCGTCGCCCCGCGCCCGGCGCCTACGGACCCGACTACACCGGTCCCCGTCCGGCGGACCTCCCGCCGAGCGTCGAGGACGACGCGGCGCTCTGAGTTCCACCAACCAACTGCCACAACTGACGCACACCCGCTGAGGCCAGCGAGGGGCGGACGTGTCCGAATCGTGATCGACTCGGAGCGTTCGCCCCTTTCGTGTGTTGCGGAGGTGAGTAAGGTCGCACCAACTGGAGGTGACGGCCATGGCTTTCTCTGACGACGAGCTCTTCGGAGCCACGCAGGCGACGCTCGTCCAGCACGTGCGCGCACTTGACAACGAGGTCCAGGCACTGCGCCGGATCTCGGGACAGGCTCCTGAACGGATCCGGTCCCTCGAGCTCTCCCTGGCTGAGACACGGCGCTCACTGGAGGGCACCACAGTCCACAACGAACGACTCGCGACCACCCTGCGGGAGGCGCGAGACCAGATCACCCGGCTGCACGCCGAGGTGGAGAAGCTCTCGCAACCACCCACCGCCTTCGCGGTCCTCGTGGTGTGTCACGACGACGGCACCGCAGACGTCCTGCAGTCCGGACGCAAGGTCCGCGTCCAGGTCAGCCCGGACGTGCCCCAGGAGGCGTTGGTCCCTGGGTGCGAGGTGTTGCTGAACGAAGCGCTGAACGTGGTCACCGCGCTCGGCTTCGAGCAGACCGGCGACGTCTCCCTGGTCAAGGAGCTCCTCGCGGGCGGGAGCCGGGCACTGGTGGTCGGCCACACCGACGAGGAGCGGGTCGTGCGACTCGCGCACCCCTTGGTCGGTGCCGTGCGGGTGGGCGACTCCGTGCTGGTGGACGTCCGTTCGGGCTTCGCGCTCGAGCACGTCCCGAAGTCCGAGGTGGAGGACCTGGTCCTCGAGGAGGTGCCGGACGTCGACTACACCTCGATCGGTGGCCTGGGCAACCAGATCGAGCTGATCCGGGACGCCGTCGAGCTCCCGTACCTGTACCCCGACCTCTTCGTGGAGCACCAGCTCAAGCCGCCGAAGGGCATCCTGCTCTACGGCCCTCCGGGGTGCGGCAAGACGCTGATCGCGAAGGCGGTGGCCAACTCGTTGGCCAAGAAGGTGGCCGAGCGGACCGGGGCCGAGGGGAAGTCCTACTTCCTCAACATCAAGGGTCCGGAGCTGCTGAACAAGTACGTCGGCGAGACCGAGCGGCACATTCGACTGGTGTTCCAGCGTGCTCGCGAGAAGGCCTCCCTCGGCACTCCCGTGATCGTCTTCTTCGACGAGATGGACTCGCTCTTCCGCACACGTGGCTCGGGCGTCTCCTCCGACGTGGAGAACACGATCGTCCCGCAGCTGTTGAGCGAAATCGACGGCGTCGAGGCGCTCGAGAACGTCCTGGTGATCGGCGCCTCGAACCGTGAGGACATGATCGATCCGGCCATCCTGCGACCGGGTCGTCTGGACGTGAAGATCAAGATCGAGCGCCCCGACGCGCAGGCGGCCAAGGACATCTTCGCCAAGTACCTGACGACCTCGCTCCCGCTGCACGACCACGACCTGTCCGAGTTCGCCGGTGACCGGGCGGCCTGCGTCGACGGCATGATCCGCGCCACCGTGGAGCGCATGTACACGGAGACCGACGAGAACCGCTTCCTCGAGGTCACCTATGCCGACGGAGACAAGGAGGTCCTGTACTTCAAGGACTTCAACTCCGGCGCCATGATCCAGAACATCGTCGACCGGGCGAAGAAGAGCGCGATCAAGGAGCTCATCGAGGACGGCTCCCGAGGCATCCGGGTCCAGCACCTGCTCCAGGCGTGCGTCGACGAGTTCAAGGAGAACGAGGACCTGCCCAACACCACCAACCCGGACGACTGGGCACGCATCTCGGGCAAGAAGGGCGAGCGCATCGTCTTCATCCGCACCTTGGTCACCGGCAAGCAGGGCACCGAGCCCGGTCGCAGCATCGACACCGCCTCCAACACCGGTCAGTACCTGTGACCGTCCGGAGGGTGATGGGGGCGGAGGTCGAGTACGGCGTCTCGGTGGTCGGGCAGTCCGGCGCCAACCCCATGCAGTCCTCCTCCTGGGTGGTCAACGCCTACGCCGGGGCAGACGCGCGGGCGCGTCGCGCCCGGTGGGACTTCGAGGAGGAGAGCCCCCTGCAGGACGCCCGCGGCCACACCCTGCCCCGGGACACCGCCGATCCGACCCAGCTCACCGACGAGGAGACGAGCCTGGCGAACGTCATCCTGACGAACGGTGCCCGGCTCTACGTCGACCATGCCCACCCGGAGTACTCCAGCCCGGAGGTGACCAACCCTCTGGACGTCGTGCGCTGGGACAAGGCGGGGGAGGAGGTCATGCGCACCGCGGCGCGGCTGGTGGGGGAGTCCGGTGGGCCCGAGGTCCTGCTGCACAAGAACAACACCGACGGCAAGGGCGTCTCGTACGGTGCGCACGAGAACTATCTCATGCAACGGTCGACGCCGTTCCCGCGCATCGTGCGTCACCTGATCCCGTTCCTCGTCTCGCGCCAGGTGATCTGCGGAGCAGGCCGGGTCGGGCTCGGCAGGCACGGCCGCGGTGAGGGGTTCCAGCTCAGCCAGCGCGCGGACTTCTTCGAGGTCGAGGTCGGTCTGGAGACCACCATGCGCCGCCCGATCGTCAACACCCGCGACGAACCGCACGCTGACCCCGGGCGCCACCGCCGCCTGCACGTGATCCTGGGCGACGCCAACCTCTCCGAGGTCTCGACCCTGCTGAAGTTCGGCACCACGGCCCTGGTCCTCGACATGATCGAGGCGGACGTGCTGCCCGACGACCTCACCCTGCAGGAGGCCGTCGCCGACCTGCAGGCGGTCTCCCACGACCCCACCCTGCAGCACCGACTGCAACTGGTGGACGGTCGTCGGCTCACCGCGCTGGAGATCCAGCAGGCCTACCTCGAACGCGCGCTGGCGCACTGCCGACGCACGGGCAGCGACCAGGACCCGGCCACCCAGGACGTGCTCACCCGGTGGGAGAGCATCCTGACGAGGTTGGGCGACGATCCCAGTAGTTGCGCGCGGGAGCTCGACTGGGTGGCCAAGCTGCAGATTCTCGAGCGCTACCGCGAGCGGGACCACCTGTCGTGGTCCGATCCCAAGCTGCACCTCGTGGACCTGCAGTACGCCGACATGCGCACCGGTCGCGGGCTCCACGAGAGGCTCGTCGAGAGCGGGAGGATGGAGCGCCTGGTGGCTCACGCAGACGTGCTGAGCGCGGTGCACGAACCACCGGAGGACACGCGCGCCTACTTCCGGGGCCGGTGCCTGAGCCAGTTCCCCGACGAGGTGGCCGCCGCCTCCTGGGACTCGGTGATCCTTGACCTCCCCGGTCTTCCGGCGCTGCAGCGGATTCCGACCCCTGACCCGCTCCGAGGCACGCGTGCCCACGTGGGGGACCTGCTGGACACCAAGAAAACTGCCGTCGAACTCTTCGACGCCCTCACCGGAAAGGCGGGCTAGGCTTCAATCATGGCCCAGGAACAGAAGCAACCGCGGAAGTCCTCGCCGGACGAGGAGCAGACCGAGAACGTCACCGAGGGAGACCTGACGGAGCGTCGGGAGGCTCTCGACGACGACGTGGACGCGATCCTCGACGAGATCGACGAGGTGCTCGAGAACAACGCCGAGGACTTCGTGCGCTCGTTCGTGCAGAAGGGCGGGGAGTGAGTGAGCGCCCCGGACCCTTCCGCGCGGATCCCCGCCTCGTTCATGGCCCCCGGCACCTCGAGCTTCAGCGAGTTCCTCGCGTCCCAGGCCCCCGAGCTTCTCCCGCGGCGTGAGCCGGGCGGGGAGGCCGGCCACCTGGCACCGCACGGGACCACGATCGTCGCCGCCACCTTCGACGGGGGCGTCGTGATGGCCGGTGACCGCCGCGCGACGATGGGCAACATCATCGCCCAGCGTGACATCGAGAAGGTCTTCCCGACCGACGAGTACTCGGTGGTGGGAATCGCCGGAACGGCCGGCCTGGCGGTGGAGATGGTGCGCCTGTTCCAGACCGAGCTCGAGCACTACGAGAAGATCGAGGGCACGACGCTCTCCATGGACGGCAAGTCCAACCGGCTGGCCGCGCTGATCAGGGGAAACCTGGGCATGGCGATGCAGGGACTCGCAGTCGTCCCGCTGTTCGCCGGCTACGACCTGGCCGCCCAGCACGGGCGGATCTTCTCCTACGACGTCACGGGCGGGCGTTACGAGGAGACCGCGTTCCACTCCGTCGGTTCGGGCTCGCTGTTCGCCCGGGGATCGCTGAAGAAGTTGTACCGCGAGGACCTCGACCTGGACGGGTGCGTGACCGCAGCCGTCCAGGCGTTGTACGACGCGGCGGACGACGACTCGGCAACGGGCGGCCCCGACCTGGCCCGTCGTATCTTCCCGGTGGTGCACGTCGTCACCGCTGCGGGCGGACACCGGATGACCGACGACGAGGTGGCTGCCGTCGCGGACAGCGTGGTGGCTGGTCGCATGATTCGGCCCGACGGTCCCGTCGCGCCCCTGGCCTGACGGCCTCCTCACTTCCCCAGCACCCACCGCAGGAGCATCCAGATGAGCATGCCCTTCTACGTCTCGCCCGAGCAGATGATGAAGGACCGCGCGGACTACGCCCGCAAGGGCATCGCGCGCGGTCGCAGCGTCGTCGTCCTCCAGTACGCCGACGGTGTCCTCTTCGCCACCGAGAACCCTTCCCAGGCGCTCCACAAGATCTCGGAGATCTACGACCGGATCGCGTTCGCCGCCGTGGGGCGGTACAACGAGTTCGAGAACCTCCGCATCGCCGGCGTGCGGCTGGCGGACATGCGCGGCTACGCCTACGACCGTCGGGACGTCACGGCGCGGGGCCTGGCCAACGCCTACGCCCAGACGCTGGGCACCGTCTTCTCGTCCGGCGCGGAGAAGCCCTACGAGGTCGAGCTGTTCGTGGCTGAGATCGGGGACGACCCGTCAGGGGACCAGGTCTATCGGCTCACCTACGACGGTCAGGTCGCCGACGAGCAGCACTTCGCGGTCATGGGCGGTGCCGCGGACGTGGTGGCCGGGCGGCTGCGTGATCGCTGGGCGCCGGGTGCCGATCTGGCCACCACGGTACGGCTGGCGGTTTCGGCCCTCGGGCACTCCGACCAAGGCGACCGGAGCATCGGCGTGGACGATCTCGAGGTGGCCGTCCTGGACCGGACCCGAAGCCAACCGAGGAAGTTCTACCGACTCCGTGGCCCCCGGCTGCAGGCGTTGTTGACGGCCCCGGCCTGACCCCGCACCGGCCGCCGGGCGGTGATCGTCTCCGTCCGCGGACAGGTCCAGCGATAGTGGGTCTGCGCGTACAGACAGGCACGGCATCGCGAACATAGGGTGGCTTCATGGAGCGACGGATCTTCGGCATCGAGAACGAGTACGGGGTCACCTGCACGTCCGAGGGTCAGCGTCGGCTGAGCCCGGACGAGATTGCCCGGTACCTCTTCCGGCGAGTCGTCACCTGGGGCAGGAGCAGCAACGTGTTCCTCCGCAACGGCGCCCGCCTCTACCTCGACGTCGGCAGCCACCCCGAGTACGCCACCCCCGAGTGCGACGACGTGGTCCAGCTGGTCACGCACGACAAGGCGGGGGAGCGCCTGCTCGAGGAGTTGATGATCGACGCGGAGAGCAGGTTGGCCGCCGAAGGCATCCAGGGCGACGTGTACCTGTTCAAGAACAACACCGACTCGGCCGGGAACTCCTACGGCTGCCACGAGAACTACCTGATCTCGCGCCACGGCGAGTTCCAGCACCTGGCCGACGTGCTGATCCCCTTCCTGGTCTCACGCCAGATGTTGGTGGGCGCCGGCAAGGTGGTCAACACCCCGCGCGGGGCGGTGTACGCGGTGTCCCAGCGCGCCGAACACATCTGGGAAGGCGTGTCGAGCGCGACCACCCGCAGCCGCCCGATCATCAACACCCGCGACGAGCCGCACGCCGACGCCGAGCAGTACCGACGCCTGCACGTGATCGTCGGCGACTCCAACATGAGCGAGGCGACCACGTTGCTCAAGGTGGCCTCGTGCCACCTGGTGCTCCGCATGATCGAGGAGGGGCACCCGATGCGGGACATGAGCCTGGAGAATCCGATCCGGGCGATCAGGGAGATGGCGCACGACACCACGGGCCGGCGTCGGGTGAGGCTGGCCAACGGACGTGAGGCCTCCGCCCTCGACATCCAGGCCGAGTACCTGGGGCGCGCGGTGGACTTCGTGGACCAGCGGGGCCTGCGGACCCCCGAGATCGAGCAGGCCCTGGACCTGTGGGAACGCACGCTCAAGGCCATCGACTCCGGCGACCTCGGCATGGTGGAGCGAGAGGTCGACTGGGTGATCAAGCTCCGTCTGCTCGAGCGGTACCGGGAGAAGCACGGTCTCGCGCTCTCCGACCCGCGTGTTGCGCAGATGGACCTCGCCTACCACGACATCCGTCGCGACCGCGGCCTCTACTACCTGCTCGAACGGCGCGGTGCGGTGCGGCGGATCACGGACGAGGCAGCCGTCCAGGCGGCGAAGGAGCTGCCGCCGCAGCGCACCCGCGCAAAGCTGCGTGGCGACTTCATCCGAGCAGCTCAGGAACACTCCCGTGACTTCACCGTCGACTGGGTGCACCTGAAGCTGAACGACCAGGCGCAGCGCACGGTGCTCTGCAAGGACCCCTTCCGGTACGTCGACGAGCGGGTGCAGCGGCTCGTCGAGAGCATGTGACGTCCGACGTCACAGGGGAAGGTCCCGCGGCTCCCGCCTCGGGCTCCGCCCTTCCTCGGGTTCCTCTCAGGTCCGCGGGCTAGGGTGGGCGCGCTCCAGCACCCGCCGTCGAAAGGCCTGTTCGTGAACGTCCGACGTTCTGTCGCTGCCACCGTGATGTCCCTGGGACTCCTCTCCGTCGCCGCCTGCGGCTCCGACTCCGGCGCCGGTCTGGATGTCGTCGACATCTCCGCCGACGCCGGAAAGGCTCCCAAGGTCGAGTACGGCGACGACTTCGGCCCCGACGACGTCGAGGTCAAGGTCCTCACCGAGGGTGACGGGGAGACCGTGGGCAACGACGACGCCGCCCAGGTGCACGTCTGGATCGGCAACAGCACCGATGACTCGGTGGTGTTCGACACCTACGCGGAGGGCCAGAGCGCACTCGACCTCGTCGTGGACGACGTGATGCCCGGCCTCAAGAAGGCGGTCGTCGACCAGAAGGCCGGTTCGGTCGTGGCCGTCGCCGGCAAGGGTTCCCAGCTCTTCAGCGAGCACGGCTACCCCGAGTGGGGCATCGGCAACGCTGACCCCGTGGTGATCCGCGCCGAGATCGTCAAGAAGTACAGCGCTGACGAGAAGAAGAAGATCCAGGACGAGCAGAAGAGCGCCCAGGAGCAGGCCGAGAAGGCGCAGAAGGAGGCGCAGGCCGCCGAGGGCAAGAAGGAGAAGGTGCTCGCCGAGGCCCTCCCCAAGGCCACCGGCAAGCCCGTGAAGAAGGCCGCGTGGGCCCCGAAGGTGGACTACACCAAGGACGTCCCGGCCATCGACTTCTCCGGCACCCCGAAGCCCAGCGGCAAGCTCCAGGTCACCGAGCTCATCAAGGGCAAGGGCAAGGCCGTGAAGTCCGGCGACGCCGTCGCCGTCAAGTACGTGGGACAGGTGCACGGGTCCAAGAAGCCGTTCGACAGCTCCTACTCGCGCAACGAGGACCTGGTCTTCACCGCGAACGGCCAGGAGATGATCAAGGGCTTCGAGCAGGCGATCGTCGGCAAGACCGTCGGCACCCGTCTGATCGTGCAGATCCCGCCGGCCCTCGGCTACGGCGACAAGGGCATCGAGGGCACCATCAAGGGCACCGACACGATCGTGTTCGCGATCGACATCGTCGGCGCGCTCTGACGTTCGTCGTGCATCATGCAGGTACCGGGGCCCACGGGGTCCCGGTACCTGCTGCTCGTTCCCCCCGTTGCTTCAGGCCAGCTGCTTCTCAAGCCGAGTGGAGGTCGTCGCGTGCCCAGCGTCGAGAATGATGCGAGGAGCCGGCCCGAGCGGCTGCTGAACCTCGTGATCATGCTGTTGGTCCAGGACAAGTTCGTCTCCAAGGAGACGATCAGGACCACGCTGTACGGCGAACCTGCCGGCGCTGCCTTCGACCGGATGTTCGACCGAGACAAGGAGTTGCTGCGCGACCTCGGCGTGCCGATCGAGACCGGGTACCAGGACGCGTGGTTCGAGGACGAGCCGGGATACCGGATCCGTCCCGACGACTACGCGCTTCCCGGTATCCGGTTCAGCGCGGACGAGGCCGCCGTGGTCTCGCTGGCTGCCAAGGTGTGGCAGCACGCGGCGCTCGCCGATGCCACCCGCAGCGCGCTGCGCAAGCTGGCGCCCGTGATGGAGGAGGCCGAGGAACCCGCCACCGTGTCCCTGCCTGCTCTCGAAGGCGCCGTCCTGGTGGCGGAGGAACCCACCTTCGAGGCCTTCTGGACCGCCACGCAGGAACGGCGTCGGGTCCGGTTCGGGTACCGGCCCGCGGGGTCCCTCGAGACCTCGCAGCGCCATGTCGAACCATGGGGAGTGGTGCGCCAGGCAGGCCGCTGGTACGTGGTGGGCCGCGACGTCGACCGCGACGCGGAGCGGGTCTTCCGCCTCTCGCGCGTGGTGGGTCCGGCGCGGCCCGGCAAGGAGGCGGACGCCTTCGACGTGCCCGCCGACGTCGACCTCAAGGCAGCCATGAAACGGCTCTCGCCCCCGCCGGAGCCGGTCCTCGCCGAGCTCCTCGTGCGCCCCGACCGCGGCTGGGGCCTGCGCCGGCAGGGCGAGCTCCTGGAGACGGGTGTCGAGGGTCCGGACGGCACTGGGGACTGGGACCTGGTGCGGGTGAGCGGAAGCCTGGGGCCGCTCGCCGAGCAGGTTCTCTCCCTCGGCGACAGCGTCGTCGTCCGCAGCCCGGACGCCCTGCGAGGGTTGGTCATCAAGCGGCTGCGTGCATTCGTCGAGCAAGCGACCTCTCACGAGTCCGCTGGAGGTGCGGCATGAGCCGCGCAGGTACGGGGGCCCGGGACCAGGTGTCCCGACTCCTCACCCTCGTTCCGCTGCTGCACGCCCGCGGTGAGCTCCCTGTGGCAGAGGCGGCCGAGGTGCTGGGCACCACGCCCCAGCAGGTGGTCAAGGACCTCAAGGTCCTGTGGATGTGCGGCCTGCCGGGTGGTTATCCCGACGACCTCATCGACATCGACATGGACTCACTCACCACCGCCGAGGGCGACGGCACCATTCGGGTCTGGAACGCCGACTACCTGGCCAAACCAGTGCGTCTGGCGCCGCGGGAGGCGAGCGCGCTGGCGGTGGCACTCCGCGCGATGCGGGAGACGGCCGACGCCCGGGCCCGCGTGGTCGTGGACCGCGCCCTGGCGAAGCTGCGCGGTGCGGTGCGCGAGGGGGAGCGTGACCTCGGTGTCGAGCTCGCCCCGGCCACACCCGTCGCCCACGGCGTGCTCACCGAGCTGCGCTCGGCGCTCGGCCAGGGCCGACAGGTCAGCCTGGAGTACTGGGTTCCCTCCCGGGACGAGCGGACCCGTCGGCTCGTGGACCCGCTGCGGGTCTCCGTGGTGGACGGCACGGCGTACCTGGAGGCGCACTGCACGTCCGCGGACGACCTGCGTGTCTTCCGCCTCGACCGGGTGCTCGACCTCGAGGTCCGGGAGACCCCCGTCGGCTCCCACCAGCACGACCTGTCCACGCCCCTCGCCGAGCGCCTGTTCACCCCGGACGAGCAGGCTCCCACCGTGGCGCTCGACCTTGCTCCCAGGGCCCGTTGGGTGGCCTCCTACTTCCCGGTCGAAGAGGTGACGGAGAACACCGACGGCGGCCTCAGGGTGGTCCTGGCCGTCCGGGACATGGCCTGGGTGCGGCAGCTGGTGCTGCGGCTGGCGCCTGACGCGCGGTTCGTCCGTGGCACCGAGACCTCCGACGCCCTGGCCCCCGACGCTGTGGCCTCCGACGCTGTGGCCTCCGACTCCCTGGCCGCCCACACGCTGGGGGAGGCGCGTCGAGCGCTGGCGCTCTACTCTGAGGACGACATCTCGGGTGCACAGCCCGGTTGACCGGTACAGGCGTAGCATGGCCACGCATCCGCTTCTCCGCACGCAAGGACAGTCATGAACCTGCACCTGGACCCCGCCATCGGCTTGGGCACCCCGGAACTCCTCATCATCTTCGCGATCATCATCCTGGTGTTCGGTGCCGCGAAGCTGCCCGAGTTGGCCCGTGGCAGCGGTCGAGCCCTGCGCATCTTCAAGGCGGAGACCAAGGGCCTGCACGACGACGACAAGACGGAGCAGCCGCGGATCCAGGCCACCCAGATCGACGACGGCGAAGACCGTCGCGACGACACCACGGCCTGACCCGACGGTGCTGCGTGGCTTCTTCCGGCTGCTGAGCGTCAAGCCTCAGCAGCCCACAGGCCCTGACGGGCGCATGCCCCTGGGCGACCACCTCCGTGAGTTCCGCGGACGGCTGGTCCGTTCGGTGCTGGTGCTCGTGGTGGTCTTCATCGTCTCGTTGTTCTTCTACGACCAGCTCCTGAAGCTGGTGATGAACCCCTACAACGACGCCCGTGAGGCGCTCGGCGAGTCCGTGGAGACCAAGCCCTACGTCTCGGGTGCCACCGGGCCGCTCATGCTGCAGCTGAAGCTCTGCGGCGTCGCCTCGCTGATCGTCTCGAGCCCCTTCTGGCTCTACCAGTTGTGGGCGTTCCTGGTCCCCGGGCTGCGCAAGCAGGAGAAGAAGTGGACGCGGATCTTCGCCGCGGTCGCTGGGCCGCTGTTCTTCGCCGGCGTCTTCACCTGCTACTACGTGCTGCCGAAGGGCCTCGAGGTCCTGATCTCCCTGACCCCCGACTCGATGGAGAACCTGGTCGAGTTCGGTGAGTACTTCTCGTTCCTGAGCCGCATGTTGCTGGTCTTCGGCGTCTCGTTCGAGATCCCTCTCTTCGTCGTCATGCTGAGCCTGGCCGGAGTGGTCAGTGGCGCGACCCTGGGCAGGATCCGCCCCTGGCTGATCGTCGGCACCTTCGTCTTCGCCGCCGTGGCCACCCCCTCCACGGACCCGATCTCCATGCTCTTCCTGGCGATCCCGATGACGTTGCTCTTCGTGGTGGCCGAAGTCGTGGCTCGCCTGATCGACAAGCTGCGCGCCAAGAGGTCCCTCGCCACGCGCTGGGCCGACGACGAGCTGTCGCCGATCTGAGATGTCCCCACACTGAGATGACGTCGCGCCAGGTCGTCCTGCTGGCCAACCCCACTGCAGGCAGAGGGGCAACCGCCCGCGCCCTCACCCCTGTGCGCCATCGACTGATCAGCGCGGGCTTCACGGTGCGCGACGTCACCGGGTGCGACGCCGACCTGGCGCTCCAGGAGGTCCGCACGGCCATCGCGGTGGGTGCACGTGGCGTGATCGCAGTGGGAGGCGACGGCACGGTCAACCTCGCGCTGCAGGCGGTGGCGGGCACCGGGGTACCGCTCGGCATCGTGCCCACCGGGACCGGTAACGACGCCGCCCGGGCCCTGGGACTCCCGTTGAAGGCGATCGACGCCGCGGTCGACGTCATCGTGGCGGGTCGGACCCGCCTCGTGGACGCGGCCAGGGCGGGGGACAGGTGGTTCCTGACCGTCATGGCGGCGGGGTTCGACGCCGCGGTCAACGAGCGCGCCAACCGGATGGCGTGGCCGCAGGGGCAGATGCGGTACACCATCGCCACCGCGGTCGAGCTCGCCACCTTCCGGCCGCTTCCCTACAGCTTGGACCTCGATGGCGACGTGCTCGAGCTCGACGCGATGCTGGTGGCGGTGGGGAACGGCCACTCCTACGGGGGAGGACTCCGCATCGCCGAGGGCGCCGTGATCGACGACGGGCTGCTCGACGTGGTGGTGATCCGCCCAGTGGGCAGACTGGAACTCGTGAGGACATACCCCAAGCTCTTCCGCGGCACCCACACCACGCACCCGCAGTACGAGCACCATCGAGCGCGGCGGGTCACCGTCGCCGTCCCGGGCGTGGTCGCCTACGCGGACGGTGAGCGGCTGGCACCGCTGCCGCTCACCGTCGAATGCATCCCTTCAGCAGTCAAGGTCTTCTCATGACGTCCCCCTCCGAGGCGTACCGACGCTTCCGCTCCGGCCAGGAGCACCCCATCACCGCCGAGTTCGCCGACGCGGCGCCGTTCGAGCTGGACGACTTCCAGGTCCAGGCGTGCACGGAGATCGAGGACGGTCGCGGCGTGCTGGTGGCGGCACCCACCGGCTCCGGCAAGACGATCGTCGGGGTGTTCGCCGTGCACATGGCCCTGCGCGAGGGTCGCAAGTGCTTCTACACCACGCCGATCAAGGCGCTGTCGAACCAGAAGTACAAGGAGCTCGCCGACGCCTACGGTGCCGAGAACGTGGGGCTCCTGACCGGCGACACCAGCATCAACGGCGAGGCCCCGGTGGTGGTCATGACCACCGAGGTGCTGCGCAACATGCTGTACGCCTCCTCGCACACCCTCTCCGGTCTCGGCTACGTGGTGATGGACGAGGTGCACTACCTGGCTGACCGGAACCGCGGTGCGGTCTGGGAAGAGGTGATCATCCACCTGCCCGAGTCCGTCCAGGTCGTCTCCCTCTCGGCCACCGTCTCCAACGCGGAGGAGTTCGGCGAGTGGTTGGGCACCGTGCGGGGTGCGACCACCACGATCGTGGAGGAGAAGCGGCCCGTGCCGCTCTACCAGCACGTCATGGTGGGGCGACGCATCTACGACCTGTTCGCCAAGTCCGACGTCGACGCCTCCGCCGGCTTCGTGCGCTCCGGTGCGCCCGTCAACGGGGAGCTGCTCCGCGTGGCTCGTGACGACTACGCCAGCTCGCGCCTGATGCGCGACCGGCGCTCGCCGAAGGGCTCGCGCGGCGGCCAGCGCAACGTCGGCAACGGGCGTCGGGTGTGGGTGCCGAGCAGGGTGGACGTCGTGTCCCGGCTGGAGCAGCAGGGCCTGCTGCCCGCGATCGTCTTCATCTTCAGCCGGGCCGCCTGCGACGCCGCCGTGCAGCAGCTGATGGCCGGCAACGTGCGTCTCACGGACGCCGAGGAGCAGGAGGAGATCCGCACGTTCGTCGAGCGGGCCGCACGGTCGCTCCCGCCGGAGGACCTCGAGGCCCTCGGGTACCACGACTTCGTCGAGGCACTGGTGCGCGGCGTCGCTGCGCACCACGCGGGCCTGCTGCCCGCCTTCAAGTCGGTCGTGGAGAACCTCTTCGCCCGCGGCCTCGTGAAGGTCGTCTTCGCGACGGAGACTCTCGCGCTGGGCATCAACATGCCGGCCCGGACGGTGGTGCTGGAGAAGCTCTCCAAGTGGAACGGCGAGACGCATGCCGACCTGACGCCCGGCGAGTACACCCAGCTGACCGGGCGCGCCGGGCGCCGCGGCCTCGACGTCGAGGGACACGCCGTCGTCCTGTGGCAGCCGGGGATCGACCCCTCCGCGGTGGCCGGTCTGGCCTCGACCCGCACCTACCCGTTGCGGAGCTCGTTCCGCCCCTCGTACAACATGGCCGTGAACCTGGTGAACCAGTTCGGTCGTGGCCGTTCGCGCGAGCTGCTCGAGCAGTCCTTCGCCCAGTTCCAGGCCGACCGGTCGGTGGTCGGGCTGGCGCGCGAGCTCCACAAGGCCGAGGAGGCCCTCGACGGTTACCGCGAGGCGGCCACCTGCCACGTCGGCGACTTCATGGAGTACGCAGCCCTGCGCCGCGAGATCTCCGACGTGGAGAAGGCTGCCTCCCGCACGCGGCGCGCCGACCGACGTGCCGAGGCGATCTCCTCGTTGGCGGCGCTGCGCCCCGGAGACGTGATCGAGGTGCCCGCCGGCAAGTTCTCCGGCTGGGCAGTCGTGGTCGACCCCGGGCTGGGCAATGCCGACGAGCCGCGCCCCTACGTGCTCACCCTGGACCGCCACGCCCGTCGCCTGGCACCGTTGGACTTCCCGGTGCCCGTGCAGGCACGCGCCAGGCTCAAGGTGCCGAAGTCGTTCAACGGCCGCAACCCCGCCATGCGACGCGACCTCGCCCTGGCCCTCCAGGGCAAGGTCAAGGGACTGGAGCGGACCCGCCCACGCAAGGGCAGCAGCGTGGGCGACCCTGCGGTGGACGCCCAGCTCGACGAGCTGCGTCGCCGGTTGAAGTCCCACCCCTGCCACCAGTGCCCCGAGCGGGAGGACCACAGCCGCTGGGCCGAGCGCTGGTTCAAGCTCTCCCGCGACAGCGACACGTTGCGCCGCCGCGTGGAGAACCGGACCAACACCGTGGCGCGCACCTTCGACCGCGTCTGCACGGTGCTCACCGCCCTGGACTACCTGGACGGCGACACGGTCACCGACCGCGGTCGTCACCTGATGCGCATCCACTCCGAGCTCGACCTGGTGGCCGCGGAGGCCCTGCGCGAGGGCACCTGGGACCACCTGACGGCGGGCGAGCTGGCCGGCGCGCTCTCCACAGCGGCACGGGAAGCCTTATCTGGCCGGTGCCCTGCAGTATGCGCGTTACAAGCCGTTACGGGAACCGTACCGATCCTTTTACCGGCGAGACGGCGTATCACAGCGGCATTGATATTGACGGCTTCGGCAACGACGGCCAGCCGATCGTGGCGGCGGACAGCGGGATGGTGATCACGGCTTCCGCTAACAGCGGATACGGCAACTATGTCATTATCGACCACGGCGGCATGAAGACGGTATATAAGTCGGATCGTAGC
>JAZQNT010000563.1:0-2362 GCA_045627505.1 Nocardioides sp. | reverse complement strand
GCGCCAGGGGGGGCACCGCGGTCGCGAGGCGGGGCAAGGGGGAGTTCATCTCTGTCCTCCAGGGGAAGGGTGACCTGGACGCCGCCGGCGTCCGGGGAGTCGGGGACGTCGAGGGATGCCTGCAGCGCCACGTGCGAGGCCACCGCGGTCACGGCCTGGGGGGAGGGCACCCCGGAACCGTCGCGGCGCCCGTCCGCGTCCGGCAGCGGCACGGGCGTGCCGGACGCGGCCGCGGCGCGTGCCGGCGCCGGTCCTGCCCAGGCGAAGACGATCGAGTCCTCGCCCTTGAGGAAACGGTGGCAGCGCACGCCGCCCGTGGCCCGCCCCTTGGCCGGGTACTCGGTGAACGGGGTGACCTTCATGTTGCCCGGCTCGGTCCCCGGGAGAGCGGTGGAGGAACCGGACGCGGTGACCAGCACGGCGTCGCTCGGGTCGAACGCCGTGAAGGAGACCACGCGGGCACCGGCCGAGAGCCTGATGCCGGCGATGCCGCCACCGGTGCGCCCTTGGGGACGGACGGCGTCGGCAGCGAAGTGCAGCAACTGCGCGTCGGAGGTGACGAAGCAGAGCGTCTCGGTACCGGTGCGCAGCTCGACGGCGCCGACCACCTCGTCGTCGTCCTTGAGCGAGATGACCTCCCACTCGTCGCGGGTGAGCACCTCGGGGTTGACCCGCTTGACCACGCCGTTGCGGGTGCCCAGGGCCAGGCCCGGCCCGTCCTCGGGCAGACGGGTCAGGCCCAGGGGGCGTTCACCCTTCGCGAGCTCGAGGACCTCGGCCAGCGGGAGCCCGCCCTGCAGGGAGGGGTCGTTGGCCGCGGCGGGGAGCTCGGGGAAGTCGAGGACGGAGAGCTTGACCACCCGGCCACGGCTGGTGAGCAGCCCCACCTCGCCGCGCACGGTGGTCGGGACGGCCGAGAGCACCACGTCGTGGTTGGCCCGGTCGCCGCCGCGCCCCAGCGGCTGGTTCGCGGCGCTGCGGGCCAGCAGTCCGGTGGAGGACAGCATGGCCACGCAGGGGTCGTCGGCCACTTCCAAGGAGGCGGCGGCCTGGGCGGCGGTCACCGGCGTGCCGGCTGAGGCGAGCAGGACCGTGCGTCGGGGGGTGCCGAAGGTCTTGGCCACCTCGCCGAGCTCGTCGGAGACCACCTTCCGGAGCAGCTCGTTGTCGTCGAGG
Organism: Nocardioides sp.; assembly: GCA_045627505.1. Taxonomy (GTDB): domain Bacteria; phylum Actinomycetota; class Actinomycetes; order Propionibacteriales; family Nocardioidaceae; genus Nocardioides. Next base: position 1,186 of record JAZQNT010000563.1, on the reverse strand, counting down.
ATGGCCTGCAGGGCCTCGATCTGCTGCTCCAGCTCGGACTTCTCCTTCTCCAGCTCGATGGTGGAGAACTTGGTGAGCCGGCGCAGCGGCATCTCCAGGATGTAGTCGGTCTGCACGTCGGTCAGCTCGAAGACCGTCATCAGCTTCTCCTTGGCCATGGCCGTGTTGTCGCTGGAGCGGATCAGCTGGATGACCTCGTCGATGTCGAGGATGGCGATCAACAGCCCGTCCACCAGGTGCAGGCGCGCAGCAGCCTTGTCCCGGCGGAAGGTGGAGCGGCGACGCACCACTTCGAAGCGGTGCTCCAGGAAGACCTCGAGCATCTGCTTGAGGCTCAGGGTGCGCGGCTGCCCGTCGACGAGGGCCACGGCGTTGATGCCGAAGGAGTCCTCGAGGGGGGTCTGCTTGTAGAGCTGCTCCAGCACGGCCTCGGGGACGAAGCCGTTCTTCACCTCGATCACCAGGCGCAGGCCGTTGGCACGGTCGGTGAGGTCCTTGATGTCGCTGATGCCCTGGAGCTTCTTCGCGATCACCAGGTCCTTGATCTTGGAGACCACGCGCTCGATGCCCACGCCGTAGGGCATCTCGGTGACGACGATGCCCTTCTTGCGCGCGGTTACGTTCTCGATCCGCGCGGTGGCGCGCATCTTGAAGCTCCCGCGACCGGTCTCGTAGGCGTCGCGGACGCCGTCCAGACCGACGATCTTGCCGCCGGTGGGCAGGTCGGGCCCGGGGATGAACCGCATCAGGTCGTCGACCGTCGCCCGGGGGTGCTTGACCAGGTGCTTGTGCGCCTCTCAACGGCAACAAGAGTGGAACGCTATCTATCTTCTCTTGGCCCAACGGGAAGGTAGCAAAGTTTCGTGTAGCCGATATCGCACCCGGAACATCTTGAAGCTCTGCATACCAACTTACATTCGTCTCGTTTGAAGAACCATTGTTGTAGAACTTCACGCAAACCATAATAGTGTCTGACTCCACACAACGCGTATCGATTGTGGGCGACATTATTTTAACAATGGCGATATCATGGACCTCACGAACATATTCGTGCGCACCAATGGTAGGTGAAGGAATAGGTGTACGCATTGTTCCGTCTATATCCTCAGGAACATCGGCATTGTACTGTGCCTTTGTAGCCAAATTGCCAATAGCAAGATGCGGATCGTTTTCCGACACAAAGTAT
>JAZQNT010000562.1:0-3330 GCA_045627505.1 Nocardioides sp. | reverse complement strand
CCCCGGGGCCGCGAGCATCCGGTCATGGACGAGGGACGCGGACAGGTACTCCTGGTGAGCAAGGACGAGGCGACCGTGCGGTGGGTCCAGGGATGCGCCGCCGGCACCGGTGCCGACCTGCTGGTGGCCGCGGACCTCGGGGCCGCGACGGCCCGCTGGCGCCTGCACCCGCTCGTGCTGGTGGGCCACGACGTGGCCGCCGCCCTGGCCCGGCGACGCCCGTCCCCGCGCCCGCACGTGCACCTGCTGGCTCCGGCTGGCGGTGCAGCTGGCGGGGCGGCTGTCGGGGCGCCCGCACTCGGCGTCGAGGAGGCGGTGGCGCTCGGGATCACCTCGGTGATCGGTCCGGGGACGGGACGGCACGACCTGGTCCTGCTGCTGGAGGCGGTGGCCGACCCCAGGCCGCCGGGTCGGGTGGTGGTGATGACTGCGGGCAGCAGCGGAGCCGGCGCCAGCACCACCGCGGCGGCCCTGGCCTGCGTGGCGGCGCGGGACCGGTCGGTGGCGTTGGTCGTGGCCGACCACTGGGGGCCGGACCCCTGGCTGCTGCTGGGGGGTGAGCCGACCGCGGGCCTGACCTGGGACGACGCGGCGCGGTCACGGGGCGCGGTGGCTCCGGTGGAGCTGCGCGAGGCCCTGCCGCGCCACCGTGGGGTGGCGGTGCTCGGACGGTCGGCGTCCCGAGGTCCCGGGGCCGAGACCAGGCCCACCACCGGTGCTGACGCCCTCGGGCCCGTCCCGCGGGAGGTGGTGGCCGAGGTGCTGCGCACCGCCCGGGTGGCCTTCGACCTGGTGGTGGTCGACCTCTGTCCGCGGGATCGTGACCTGTTCTCCCACGTGGTGGCCGCGGCGGACCGGACGTGGCTGGTGACCAGACCGCGGACCGTCGCGCTGGCCACGGCCCGGACCCGGGCAGCAGCGACCAGGACACTGGCCGGTGAGTCGCTGCGGGTGCTGGTCCGCGGCCGGGGAGTCCCCGACGCGCTGGTCGCCTCCGCCCTCGACGTGCCGACGGTGGACGTCCGGATGCGCGACGACGCCCGGCTGGACGAGGCGCTCGACATCGGTGCCGGCCCGGTCCTGGGGCGGCGCACGCCGCTGACGGCCGCGGCGCGGGAGGTCCTGCGCGACCTGGTGGCGCGATGACCGGCGAACACCTCGCCGGGGATCCGTCCTCCGACGCAGCTTTGCTGGGGGGTGGCCTGCTGGGCGGGGACCTGCTCGACGCCGCGGAGTTCGAGTCGCTGCGGGCCGAGGTCGCCGGCGCTGGCACCACCCCGCAGAACGTGGCGATCGCGCTGCGTCGTCGCGGCAGTCCGGTCTCCGCGGAGGCGGTCGCGGCGGTGCACGCCCGGGTGCTGCGCGAGACCGTGGGGCTGGGGCCGTTGCAGGCGCTGGTGGACGACCCCGAGGTGACCGACGTGCTGGTCAACGGGGTCGGCACGGTGTGGGTGGACCGGGGCCGGGGCCCGGTGCCCAGCGGGGTCTCCTTTGCGGGCGAGGAGGAGGTGCGCCGGCTGGCCCAGCGGCTCGCTGCGCTGGGTGGTCGGCGACTCGACGACGCCGCGTGGTGGTGCGACGTCCGGCTGCCCGGCGGGATCCGCTGCCACGCCGTGCTGGCCCCGGTGGCGCGACCGGGCACCGCGATCTCGCTGCGGGTGCCCCGCCCCCGGGTGTTCGGCGTCGACGACCTCGTGACCAGCGGGATGCTCACCTCCGAGACGGCGCGAGTGGTGCGTGACGTGGTGGCGGGCCGGCTCGGCTTCCTGGTCTCCGGAGGAACGGGGGCCGGGAAGACCACCCTGCTGGCCACGATGCTGTCGTTGGTCGCCCCGCAGGAGCGGATCGTCGTGGTGGAGGACTCCTCCGAGCTGCGGCCCGAACACCCGCACGTCGTGGGGCTCGAGGCCCGGCCGGAGAACGTGGAGGGCACCGGCGCGGTGGACCTGCGCACCCTGGTGCGGCAGGCGCTGCGGATGCGGCCCGACCGGCTGGTGCTCGGGGAGGTGCGCGGGGCGGAGGTGCTCGACCTGCTGGCCGCGATGAACACCGGGCACGAGGGCGGGTGCGGGACGCTGCACGCCAACGCCGCGACCCAGGTGCTGGCCCGGATCGAGGCGCTGGCGGCCCCCGCCGGCCTGGGCCGCGAGGCGGTGCTGTCCCAGGTGGCCGCGGCGGTGGACGTGGTCCTGCACGTGGTGCGGGACCGGGCCGGGCGACGACGGCTGGCCCAGGTGGCCGTGCTGGAGCAGGACGGACGGGGCGCCGATGGACGGGGCGTGGCCGCGGTGCCGGCCCTCACCTGCGGCGCCGACGGCACGCTGCGTGAGGGGCCCGGGGCCGACCGGTTGGCCCGCCTGCTGGCGGAGCGCCGGTCATGAGCGGGACGCTCCTCGCCGCGGCCATGTCGGCCGGTGCAGCAGGTGCCGCCCTCTGGGGGCGGCCCGCGCCGGGCATCCCGGCCGCGGGGCGCCCGCCACCCACCGCCGGAAGGATCGGGAGGCGGGTCGGCGTCGCGGTTCCCGGGGTGCTGGCGCTGGTGCTGTGGCTGCTCGGGGTGGGGACGATCGCTGCTGCGTCGGCGGGCGCGGTCGGCGTCGCGGTGGCGCGCGGACGCACCCGCCGTCGCGCGGCCAGGCAGCGGGCGGAGCAGGCACTGGTCGCGGTGGAGGCGTGCGGGGTGCTGGTCGACGAGTTGCGCTCCGGGCGGCACCCGGTGGAGGCGCTGGCGGCGGCTGCGGCGGTGGATGCACGTCTCGCCGCCTGTCACGCCGCTGCGCTGGCCGGGACGGACGTCCCGAACGCGTTCCGGGCCGTGGGTGCGGCCCCAGCCGGGACGAGGGGCACCGGTACTGGGGGTATCGGTGCTGGGGGTATGGGCGGGCGCGGCAACTTCGCCAAGCACATTGCCGCACTCGGTGGTCTCGGCTTCATTGCAGAAGAAGTAAACAAGGGTCTTCGCTACCTTCGTGAAATTGATAAGAACGCAGTAATCCTCGCCCGACAGGCTGCACTGTTCGGGTCGATCATTGCCACAGTGGGAACGGCCACACAGGGCGTGCTCGCCCTGGGCGACGGCATCATAAAGACTACGGGCTTGCTCCTTGTAGCACCCGCACTCATGTCCAGCATTGGCATTGCCGCAGCAGTGTTCATATCTGCGCTGAAGGACATGGGCGAAGTATTCGCCGACCTCAAGCCTCAGTTTGGCGAACTACGCCAGTTCATGAGCGCCAACTTCTGGAAGCAGGCTGAAAAGCCCATCCGTCTGCTCGTTCGGGACCTGTTCCCGACCATGTCTGAGCAGATCAACGAATCCGCCCGAGCCAT
>JAZQNT010000561.1:0-2310 GCA_045627505.1 Nocardioides sp. | reverse complement strand
TTCGAGGTGAACGTCGTCGCGCGGTACCCCGGCTTCGTGACGGTCACCTTGACGCGCACCTTCTTGCCGCGGAGCTTCTTGGTGACCTTGAGCTTGGACTTGGTCGCCTTCTTCAGGGCGACGGCCTTCTTGCCCTTCTTGACGAACCAGCGGTACTTCACCTTCACCGTGGTCGGCTGCCAGGTGCCACGGGTAACCTTCAAGGTCTTGCCCACCTTGGCCTTGCCCTTCACCTTGGGCGCCTTGACGCGCTTGATCGGCTGCACCTTCACCACGGGCTTCGCGGTGCCCGGCGCCGTGCCCGGCGTCGTGCCCGGCGTCGTGCCCGGCGTCGGCACGCTCGGGGTGGGCAAAGGGATGACGGGGGTCGGGGACGGGGTGACCGGGGTGGACCCGCCACCGCCGTCGGCGACCACCAAGGTGGCGTCGATGTTCCCGGTGGTGGCGCCCGCCGTGACGGTGACCAACTTGGCCGCGGCGAGCGTCGAGACGTCGTCGTAGTACTCCGTCGCGGTCAGCTCGGAGTCGGGGACGAATTCAAGCTTGTAGTCGCCCGCTAGAAGACCGCCGACGCGGTAGGTGCCATCTCTCCCTGCCCACGTCCGAGCCACGCGCGTCCAAGTGCCGCCGGTCAACGCATAGGCCCTCACCTGCACGTCGTCGGCGCGGATCCCCGCAGGCACCGTGACCTTTCCCGCGATCTTTCCGCCGAGACCGAGGGCGATGTCGACGCCCGAGACCGTCTCCCCGGAGCCGACCTCCAGGGTCCGGGCGCTCTCGAGGGTGAACGCGTCGTTGTAGAACTCGGTGGCGGTCTCTCCACCGTCGTGCTCGAACTCCAAGCGGTAGGAGCCGGCCGGCAACGAGTCGAGCTCGTAGGTGCCGGTGGTGCCGGTGGCGTCAGTCGGATCGGCCTTGACCCAGCCGCTCTCGTCGCCCTGCCACACACCGTCCACCAGGCGGTAGCTCCAGACGTAGACGTCCCCGACGTCGACGCCCGCCGGCACGGTGACCTTGCCGGAGAGGGAGCCGCCCTTGACCATGGTGGCGTCAATGTTGCCGACCGTCTCGATGCCGCCGATGGTGATCGAGGTGGCGGCCTCCGAGGATTCCACGCCCGGGTAGTACTGGGTGAGCAGGCCCCCGCCGTAGTCCCGGAAGCGAACCACGTGGACGCCCGGACGCACCCCGCGGACGACGTAGGTGCCGTCCGGCTGCGGGTACTCGCTGGGCCCCTCGAGCCAGTCCCAGCCCCCGTATCCGTCGGCCACCCGGTGGTACGTGCTCACCAGGACGTCCGAGGCATCTGCGCCCGACGGCACGGTGACCCTTCCGGTGATCCGTCCACCACGCACGAGGGAGGCGTTGACCCCCGTTGCCGGAGCCGCCACGGTGGCGGTGACGCTCATGCCGTCGTCGATGTCCTCGACGTCCGGGTAGTACATCGAGATGAGGTCGGTGTCCCCGGCCTCGAATCCGACGCGGTAGGTGCCAGCAGCGAGCCCGCGGAAGGCGTAGTCCCCTCCCGCGTCGGCCCAGGCGCTCTGGTCTGGATGCCACCGGTTCTGGTCCTCGTCCCAGATGTAGACGGAGGCCCGGACGTCCTCGACGTCGAACCCGCTGGGCACGGTGACTCGCCCCGAGATGCTGGTGGCGCGGACCATGGTGGCGTCCACGCCGTCCCTGGCCTCAGACTCACCGAGGACCACGTCGTCGGCCGCCCACCGCGAATCCACTCCGGGGAAGTACTGCGTGACGTGGTCGGGCGAGTCGAACCGGATCCGGTACGTCCCGTCCGCCAGGCCCGTCAGGGCGTAGCGACCGCGAGCATTGGTCGTCGCCGTGTCCGGGAGGTCGTCCCAGCGGTCACCTGCCGGGTCGTAGACGTACGCAGTGATCTCGACGTCTGCCAGCGCATCGCCGCCGGCCTCGCTCACCATGCCGGTGATGCTGCCCGTTCCGGGCAGCGGAGTGGCCGTCGCGGGCGAGAACGCCCCCGTCAACCCGATGGCCAGGAGGAACGCGATGACCATCGCGCCCCACTGTCTGCCTCTGACTGGAACTGACATCTCCGACGACTCCCCCGATTGACTGGTGTGCAACCAGCCGAGGCTAGGAGAGTCCGGTGGACGCCGTACGACTTTCGCCGAAGTCCGTTCAGAGCTCCTCGCGACCGTGTGGGGTGAGCCACGTCTCCAGCTCGGGGCCCTTCGGCACGATGCCGGTGGGATTGATGTCGCGGTGCACCACGTAGTAGTGCTGCTTGATCTGCTCGAAGTCGACGTTGTTGCCGAATCCGGGCGTCTGGAA
>JAZQNT010000560.1:0-4958 GCA_045627505.1 Nocardioides sp. | reverse complement strand
AGCAGATGCGTCGAGCCCTGCCCGGGATGACCGTCACCAGCGACCGTGCTCGGCCCCCGGCACAGACCGGTGCCCCGCAGGGAGGCCAGCAGGGTTCGGAGGACCAGCCCGGAGACGTCGGGGGCATGTACCTCTGACCGGTCTTCCTGACCGGTCCAACCCAGTGGTTCTAGTGGTTCTGGACGCGCCGGACCACGGCCAGCCCGAGCAGCCCGAGCAGCGCGGCAGCGGCACCGGGGGCCGCCAGGCGCGCGAACTCACGTGGCTCGTCGGTCGCCAACCGGGTCCGCACCGCGTCCGCCGGCGTGGGCGGTGCCACCCGCTCGCCGACACCCAGGCGCGCCTGCACCCGCTCGAGCACGTCGGCGCTGGCCACCCGGCTGCCGTCGCACCCGTCGGCACGGCCATCGGTGACCACCAGCAGCAGACGCTGGTCGGAGGAACCGCTCCAGTAGCCGCACGACCCGCCCCGGGCCTTCACGGTCATCCGGGCATCGGTGACCGAGCCCTTGTAGACCCGACTGGCCACCACGTCCAGCGTGGCCTCGTCGCCGGCCGCGACGGTCTGCTTCTCCACCGTCGCCACCACCACGGTCTGGGCCGAGGTCAGCTGCTTGGCGAACGAGGTCGACTCGCTGGTGCACGTGCACGCGGCCTGTGCCGGGGCGGCGAGGACTGCCAGCCCTCCGAGCGACGCGATCGCGACCAGCACGGCGGCAGCCAGGGCGCGCAGCGTGCGCGCGGGGGCTCCGGACACGGAGCGATTCGCACGCGAGGTCGTCATCGTCGTGTGCTGCATGTCGCCGAGCCTAGCGTCGCCCGCGCAGGCGGAGCGTGCCGGCGCCGGGTGCGGCTCACAGGTCGAAGAGTGCGGCGAGGGTCTCCGCGACCCCGTCCTCGTCGTGGTGCCCGGCCAGGAACAGGGCCTGCTCGCGCACCGTGGGGTGGGCGTTGGACATCGCGAACGAGGTGCCGGCCCACTCCATCATGTCCAGGTCGTTGGGCATGTCACCGAAGGCGACCACGCCGGCCCGGGGAATGCCGAGCTCGGTGCAGAGACGCTCCAGCGTGGACGCCTTCGTCACGCCCAGCGCGCTCATCTCCACCAGCGCGCCGACGCTGGACCAGGTGGTGGTGATGGCCTCACCGACGTGGGTCTCCACCTGCTGCCAGAACTCCTCCGGCTCCAGCTCCTGGTGCCGCGCCAGCAGCTTCACCACGTCGCCGTCGACGATCTCCTCGAAGCTCTCACACGCCTGCCGGGCGTCGTCGGCGCGCTGCAGCCCGGTCATGAACGCGTGCTCGCCCCGGAACCCGGTGGTCTTCTCCACCGCGAACGTGGTGCCCGGCACCTCACGGCGCAGCACCTGGCCGACGTGCCGCATGACGTCCACCGGGATCGGTCGGGCGGTGCGCACCGTGTGGGTCGCGACGTCGTAGACGATGCCGCCGTTGGAGAGGATCGCGAGGCCGTGGCCGCCCACCGACTCCCACAGCTGCTCCATCCACCGGATCGGACGTCCGGTCACGAAGACCACCGGGACGCCGAGCTCGTCCAGCTCCGCGAGCACCTCACGGGTGCGCGCGCTCACCTCTCCCCGGGCGTCGAGCAGTGTTCCGTCGAGGTCGGTGGCCACCAGACGCGGACGCACCGCACCGACGGGGAGCACGAGCTCGGCCACGGCTCAGCCCTCGCCGAACCAGCGGTCCAGCTCGACGGCCACACCGTCCTGGACCACCGACAACGTGACCGCGTCGGCGACGTCCTTGACCTCGTCGATCGCCTGGCCCATCGCGACGCCGCGACCCGCCCAGACCAGCATCTCCTTGTCGTTGCGCCCGTCGCCGATCGCCAGCACGTCGGCAGCGGTGAGGCCCAGCCGGTCGCAGACGTGCTGCAGCCCCGACGCCTTGTTGACCCCGGCCGGGGCCAGGTCCATCCAGGCGCTCCAGCCCACCACGTACTCGGTCGAGTCCAGGCCCAGACGCTTCGCCAGCTCGACGAAGTCGTCCGCGGTGGCCTCGGGGTCGCGGACCACGACGCGGTTCACCGGCTGCCCGATGATCTCGTGCACCGGGGTCACCTTCTGCACCCCGGACAGTTCACCGATCGGGAACAGGCGGTTCACGAGGTACCCGCCGATTGAGCGTTCCTCGGCCGCCACCAGGGCATGCGGGTGCTCGGCGAGCACGGCGCGCACGGCCGGGGCGGCGTCGAAGGTCTCCTCGTGGACGACCTCCTGGGGCGGGTAGCGGAAGACCACCGACCCGTTGGCCGCGACGATCCACAGGCGGTCGTCGTAGTCGGGGGTCGGGTCCTCCGGTGAAGCCTCCAGCGGCAGGTCGAGCAGGTCGGCGATGGTCGTCATGCCGTGCGGCGAGCGACCGGACGAGAGCACGACGTGCGCGCCCGCGGCACGGGCCCGGTGCACGGCGTCGTAGACCGCGGGACGGATGGTTTCGTAGTCATGCGTCTGCCCGTCCACCCAGGCCAGCAGGGTGCCGTCGATGTCGAGCGCGACGATCTTCGGCTGCCAGCCCGGTTCACCGGGCGCGGGAACGCTCCCCGCGCCGACGCCGGCCTCAGTCAACGGGGTTCACCGGCTCGAGCACCTCACGCCCGAGCCACTTCTGCAGAGCCTTGGGCACGCGCACCGACCCGTCGGGCTGCTGGTGCGTCTCGAGCACCGCGACGATGGCGCGGGTGATCGCGGTCAGCGTGCCGTTGAGGGTGGCCACCGGGGTGGTGTGGCCCTCGGCGTCGCGGGTGCGGATGTCGAGGCGGCGGGCCTGGAAGTCGGTGCAGTTGGACGTCGAGGTGAGCTCGCGGTACTTGCCCTGGGTGGGGATCCAGGCCTCGAGGTCGAACTTGCGGTGCGCGCTCAGACCGAGGTCACCCGCGGCGATGGAGACCACCTGGTAGGCCACCTCGAGCTTGTCCATGAACGCGCGCTCCCAGGCGAGCAGGCGGGCGTGCTCCTCCTCCGCCTGGTCGAGCGTGGTGTAGACGAACATCTCCACCTTGTCGAACCAGTGCACGCGGATGATGCCCTTGGTGTCCTTGCCGTGCGAGCCGGCCTCCTTGCGGAAGCACGGGCTGAACGCGGCGTAGCGGCGCGGCAGCGACTCGGCCGGCAGGATCTCGCCGGAGTGGTAGGCGGCCATCGCCACCTCGGAGGTGCCGACCAGGTAGAGGTCCTCGCCCTCGATCCGGTAGACGTCGTCGGCGGCCTGGCCGAGGAAGCCGGTGCCCTCCATCGCCTCGGGCTTGACCAGCGACGGGGCGATCACCTGGGTGAATCCGGCCTCCCGGGCCAGCTCCATGGCCATGTTCACCAGCGCGAACTCGAGCTCGGCACCGACACCGGTGAGGAAGTAGAAGCGCGAGCCCGACACCTTGGCGCCGCGGTCGAGGTCGATCGCGCCGAGGATCTTGCCCAGCTCGACGTGGTCGCGGGGCTCGAAGCCCTCCGCGGCGAAGTCGCGCGGGGTGCCGACGTACTCGAGCACGACCGAGTCGTCCTCGCCGCCCTCGGGCACCTCGGGGTGGGTCATGTTGGGGAAGCTCTTGAGCAGCTCGAGCCAGGCGACCTCGGCCGCACGCTGGGCCTCCTCGGCCGCCTTGACGTCGGCGGCGAGCGTCTTGGTGCGGGCCAGCAGCTCGGCCTTCTCGTCCGGCGCGGCCTTCGGGATCAGCTTGCCGAGCTGCTTCTGCTCGGCCCGCTTGGCCTCGAACTCGGCGATCGCCTCGCGCCGGGTCGCATCCGCCGCCAACGCCCGGTCGACGATCTCGTCTGAGGCCCCGCGCTTGGCGAGGGAGGCACGGACGAGGTCAGCGTTGTCGCGGAGAAGGCGCGGATCGATCATGGTTCAAGGCTAGCCGTTGGGCATACTCGATCGCGTGCTGGATCGATCACGGAAGACGCTGCTGGTCTGGGCCGGAGGCTGCCTGGTCCTGTTCGTCCTGCTGACCCTCGCGGTCAAGGCGGACCCTCGCTGGGTGCGAGCCCTCGACGACCTCGGGTCGGACGCCGCGGGCTGGGCCCTCGACGTGACCTGGCTGAAGCAGTTCCTGCTGGTGGTGGAGGACCTCTTCAACACCGTCGGGATGACCGTGCTGACGGTGGTGCTGGCCGGCACGCTGCTGGTGAAGAAACATCCCCGCGCCGCCGCGGTCACCGTGGGGGTGATGCTCTGCACCTCGTTGCTGACCAGCCTGCTGAAGGTGCTGCTGAGCCGGGACCGTCCCGACTGGCAGGAGGTCATGGGCCTGCACGACACCATGAGCTTCCCCTCGGGGCACGCCTCGGCCACCGCCGCGTTCTGCGGCATCCTGGTCACCCTCGCGCTGGTCTTCGTCCGCCGCCGGACGATGCGCCGCCTGGCCGTCACCGGGTTGGTCCTGCTGTGGCTGCTGGTGGCTGCGGACCGGGTCCTGCTGGGTCGTCACTACCCCACCGACGTGATGGCCGGGGCACTGCTGGGCCTCTTCGTGCTGCTGGTGGCGCTGAACTGGTTCGACCCGCGGCCCCGGATGATCGCCCGGCCGCAGCCCGGGACGAGTGCCGGGGAACGTCCGAGCGAGCGGAAGGTCGCGGTGGTCCTCAACCCGATCAAGGTCGAGGACGTCGGCGCCTTCCGCCACCTGGTCACCACGATGGCCAAGGAGTCCGGCTGGGCCGAGCCGAGCTGGCACTACACCACCGTCGAGGACCCCGGCACCGGCATGGCCCGGGCCGCACTGGCCGACGGAGCCATGACGCGGCGCACGTCGACAAGCGTGTCGGGCTTTACTGAGAAGGGCAGCTCGTCCATGTCGCGCGTCAGGTGCAGCGACGGAGCCAGCGCGTTGAGGATGAAGAATTCACGGTCGTGGGAGTTGCGGCCCTCGGCGTAGTCGCAGATGGAGACCTTCCAGAACACGGACTAAGTCGGATCGTAGCCATGTCGTTCTGTGG
>JAZQNT010000559.1:0-2239 GCA_045627505.1 Nocardioides sp. | reverse complement strand
GGCGTCGTCCCCGCAGCCACCAGCAACGGTCGCCGACCCGGCGCAGACGCACGGAGGCAGCCAGCGGGCGTCCGCGCCCTCGGGGCTGCGCCTCGCTCCGAGGTTCGGGCGGTTGAGCCTGGCGTGGTCCCGCCTCGACGGTCGTCGTCGAGGGTTGGCCCTCATCGTCGTGGCGGCGATGCTCCTGGCGGTCGGAGGGTGGATCGCGAGTCTGGCGATCGAGTCGCCGCGCGAGGCAGCGGCCACCGCCTCCGCGCCGCCGCCGAGCCTCATCACGGTTCCGGTCGAGAAGCGTGCGGTGGGCGAGGAGATCGTCACCCGCGGCCTCGTCACCGCCACCCAGACCGTCGAGGCGGTCACTGGGCTCGCAGGTGCCGGCGCGCAGCGCGCGCTGGTCTCCGGTGCGGTCCCGACGCCGGGCGAGAAGGTGAAGGCCGGTGACGTCGTCATCGAGGTCTCGGGCCGTCCGGTCATCGCCCTGGAAGGCGCCGTGCCCGCCTACCGCGACCTCGGTCCCGGGGACTCGGGACCCGACGTCGCCCGGCTCAACACGGCCCTGGCGCGGGCCGGTTTCGCCACCCCGAAGAAGTCGAAGACGTACGGCGACGCCACCCGGACGGCGGTGGAGAGTCTCTTCCGGAAGGCGGGCTACTCGAGCTCCGGGTCGCTGCGAGCCGGCGAGGTGGTCTTCGTGTCCGCCCTGCCGGCCTCGATCCTCCGGGTGGGGGCCAGTCTCGGCAGCGAGGCCGCGGACGCCTCCGTCCAGATCGCCTCGGGCGAGCTGACCGTGGTGGCGGACCTCTCCTCCGGCGAGGCGGGTCTGGTGCGGCCCGGTGCCAAGGTGGTCCTGAGCTCCGAGATCCTGGGGCAGTCGGTGGACGCCACCGTCCGGGCGGCTGACGCGTCGTCAGAGGAGAACGAGTCGAGTGCCGGGCAGGACGATGCCGCTCAGCAGCCGGCCGAAGGGGCAGCCGACCAAGGAGAGGCAGCCGACCAGGGTGAGGCAGCGGCGGGATCGCAGCTCCGGATCGTCCCCGACGAGCCGTTGGGCAGCGACTGGGCCGGCCAGGACGTGAAGGTGCGCGTGGTCTCGGCCGTCACCGAGGCGAAGATGCTTGCGGTGCCCGTGGCCGCCGTGGTCGCCAACGGCTCCGGGGAGACCGAGGTGGTGGTGGTGAAGCGCGGCGCGAAGAGCGTCAGTGACGCAGATCCGCGTCGGGTCCCGGTCACCGTGGGGGCGACCGGTGGCGGGTGGGCGCAGGTGACGCCCGGAAAGGGTGCCGAGCTGCGCGAAGGTGACCCCGTCCAGCTGTCGGCCGAGACGGCGAAGCCGGGGTCTGCCCAATGACCGGGCCAGTGACCGGGCCAGTGACCGGGCCGATGATCGAGCTGCGGGACGTGGGGCGCAGCTATCCCGGCGAGCCGCCGGTGCACGCCCTGCGTCTCAGCAGCCTGCAGGTCCGTCCCGGTGACTACCTCACCGTCGTCGGCCCGTCCGGCTCGGGGAAGTCGACGTTGCTCAACCTGCTGGGCCTGCTCGACCGCCCCAGCCAGGGCACGTACCTGCTGGAGGGGATCGACACCTCCGAGCTCACCGAGGACGAGCGCACGGCCCTGCGCGGGACGCGACTCGGCTTCGTGTTCCAGTCGTTCCACCTGATCGACCACCGCACCGCCACTGAGAACGTCGTGCTCGGCCTGCTCTACCGCGACATCCCTCCCACGGAGCGTCGCGCCCGAGCCGTCCGGGCCCTCGAGGCCGTCAATCTCGGGCACCGACTCGAGGCGCGACCCTCCACCATGTCGGGCGGTGAACGTCAGCGGGTGGCGATCGCCCGCGCGCTGGTGGGAGGACCCTCGGTGCTGCTCTGCGACGAGCCGACCGGCAACCTCGACTCGCGCACCACCGAGAACGTCCTGGGCATCCTCGACGACCTGCACCAGCAGGGGATCACGATCGTGGTGATCACCCACGAGGACTCCGTCGCCCGGCGCGGCACCCGCACGATCCGCATCAGTGACGGCGTCCTGACCGAGCTGGTGGCCTCGTGAGGGGTTTCCGGACGCGGCCCCGACCACTGCGCCACGGCATCGAACCGACCTTGCTGAAGCCACGTGACCTGGCCGCCGAGGTGGTTGCCGCGATCGTGGCCAAGCCGACCCGAGCCGCGCTGACCACGCTCGGGACGGTGTTGGGGGTGGGCACGCTGGTGGTCATCCTCGGCCTGACGTCGACCGC
>JAZQNT010000558.1:0-3120 GCA_045627505.1 Nocardioides sp. | reverse complement strand
CACAGAACGACATGGCTACGATCCGACTTGCCTGTATTGTTCCGGAAGAAGGTGTTACCCGGGAGGAACTGTTATCCCTTGCGCTGTCTCTGGACGGTGCAGCTTCCGTGCACCACCCCGGCCAGCCAGCAGGCCATCCTGCACGGCACTGCGGACGGCGTGCCCGCCTTCCGGTGGTACGACCGCGACCTCGGCCGCGTTCTCGTGGCGAACCGGCCGGCCGACGCCTCGGTGATCGAGTCCAGGGCCAGCACGGGGTTCGGCCTGCTCGCCGACGACGGCGTCTCGGTCTCCAACATCTTCACCGGGGACGCCCCGCGGGCCGCGATGACCATGAGCCGGATGGAGGTGACCCGGGCGACCCGGCGCACGCGCGAGGTGGTCGGACGTTTCCTGGTCCACCCCGACGGCCTCGTGCGCAGCATCTCCCACACCGTGGCCGAGGTGGTCAGGGAGCGCTACCAGGCGGTGCGTCAACGACGACTGGACGTGTACCCGAGGGTCCACCGGTCGTGGACGTTCGCCGGGCTCCGGGCCTTCAGCACCTGCCTCCTGCGCGACCTGTCCACCGCGCTGGTCAGTGAGGAGATGATGCGGGGGGCGCGATCGATCTACGTCGACTACGTGGACTACGACGAGGTCGCGCACCACGCGGGCGCCAGCCGGCTCGAGTCGCTGTCGGTGCTCACCGGACTCGACCAGGTGATCGCGATCCTGGAGAAGGTGGCGCTCCGGGCCCCACGCAGGTACCACTTCGTGCTGCTGAGCGACCACGGTCAGTCGCAGGGCGAACCCTTCGCGTCACTGCACGGTCTCGGGCTCAGCGAGCTGTGCCGTTCCCTGACGCACTCCGAGACGGCGGGGATCGAGGCCAGCATCGAGGGGTGGGGCAGGGTGGACTCGGTCCTGCAGGACCTGGGCACCCCGGAAACCACGCGGGTCCACAAGGTCGCCAGCCGCCGCGTGAACCAGGCGCTGGGAAGTCGGAGGCCAAGCGGTCTTAGGAAGACAATAGAGAGGGACAACTCCTTGGCTCACAGAACGACATGGCTACGACCCGACTTGGGGGGACCCGGCCCTGCAGGCCCTGGGCACCCCGGAAACCACGCGGGTCCACAAGGTCGCCAGCCGCCGCGTGAACCAGGCGCTGGGCCCCGGGGACCCCTCCACCGACGACACCGAGCTGGTGGTCCTGGCCAGCGGCAACATCGGCGTGGTGTACGTCCCGGGCCCCGAGCGCTTGTTGCTGGAGGAGATCGAGTCCCGCTGGCCTGAGCTCGTCCCCGGTCTGGTCGCCCATCCGGGGGTCGGCTTCGTGAGCGCGCTGACGGCGCACGGACCGGTGGCGATCGGCCAGCGCGGGTGGCGGAACCTGGACACCGGCAAGGTCGAGGGGCTCGACCCGCTGGCCCCGTACGGCCGCCATGCACCAGCCGTGCTCGCCCGCGCCACCACGATGGGGAGGGCGCCCGAACTGTACGTCAACAGCGCTGTCGACCCCCGCACCGCGGAGGTGTCGGCCTTCGAGCCCCTGGTCGGAAGCCACGGGGGGCTGGGCGGTTGGCAGGACAGCGCGTTCGTCCTGGCACCCCCGGAGCTGTTCTCCCCTGCCGAGACGATCCTGGGGGGCGAGCAGTTGCACCGCCACCTGGTGGGAGTGCTGACTGCCCTGGGACACCGGACGGACTTGGGCCACCGGACGAACTTGGGGCACCGGACCGAGCCGGGCGACGACAACGAGCCGGGCGACGGGACGGACGTGGGGAGGGATCCACGGTGACTTCTTCTCCCCCTCCCCACGCGCGTCCCGACGAGCCGCCGGCCAGTTCCCCCACCCCCTCACGCACCACCGTGCTGCTGGTCACGAGCGCAGCGGCGGTGGTGGTGATCGGTGGTCTCAAGGCCGCCGGACACATGATCACCCCGGTCCTGCTCGCCGTCGCCCTGACCATCGTCTGCTATCCGGTGCGCCGGAGGCTGGACAGGAGACTGCCCCGGTGGATGTCGTCGGTGGTGCTGCTGGCCACCACGGTGGGGATCCTCCTCGCGATGGCCCTCTCGCTCACGGTCTCGTTGGCCCAGCTGGGCCGTCTGACCGAGCAGTACGGCCAGGAGCTGGACGACCTGACGGACAAGGTGGAGAAAGGTCTGGTGGCGATCGGCGTCCCGGTCTCCCGGAGCGAGACGATGGGCGCCGATCTCGACCCCAGCCGGTTGGTCGACCTCACCACGGCGCTGCTCAGCAGCGTGCTGGACGTCGTCTCGAGCCTCTTCCTGGTCGTCACGCTGCTCACGTTCCTCGCGTTCGACTCCGCACACGTGACCAGGTTGGCCGAGCACGCGCGGGCGCACCGCCCGGAGCAGGTGGAAGCCCTGACCTCCTTCTGCCGGGGCACCCGCAACTACCTCGGCGTCTCCGCGGTCTTCGGTCTGATCGTCGCCGTGATCGACGCCCTGCTGCTGCTCTGGCTCGGTGTCCCGGGTGCCTTCGTCTGGGGGGTGCTGGCATTCGTCACCAACTTCATCCCGAACATCGGCTTCGTCATCGGCGTCGTGCCCCCGGCGCTGATCGCACTGCTGGAGGGTGGCCCGGTCCTGATGCTGACGGTGATCGTGCTGTACAGCGTGGTCAACGTGGTGCTGCAGACCTTCATCCAGCCCCGGTTCGTGGGTGAGGCCGTCGGTCTCTCGACCACCCTGACGATGGTGTCCCTGATCTTCTGGACCTGGGTCATCGGCCCCGTCGGTGCCGTGCTCGCCGTGCCGATGAGCCTCTTCTTCCGGGCCGCGCTGGTCGAGGCCGACCCGGCAGGCGGGTGGCGCATGCCCCTGCTCAGCGGCCGACTCGCAGAACCACGCCACCGCTCGTGACCACGCACCGTGCCTGGCCAAGCACCGTTCCGCGACGGAAGACGATGCGCTCCCTCACCCCGACGGTGGCTGCCCCGAAGGCCGCCCCGGAGGCAGGACGAGCGTCTCGCCGAGTTCCAGGGCGACGGCCCGGCATCCCGGTGCCTCCCGGGAGACCTCCTCCAGGAACCGCGGCCCGGCGAGGTCCATCAATCCCCGCGGCAGGCGACGCGCGGCAGGCACGTGCAGGGTCTTCCAGTGCACGGGCAC
>JAZQNT010000557.1:0-2065 GCA_045627505.1 Nocardioides sp. | reverse complement strand
GCGGGCTCGGAGGCGAGTGGCTCGACCGGCTTCACGTACCTCTGGTCTCGTTGAACGTGCGCTGGCCCCAGTAGGCGACCACCGACCGCGTGGTCAGGACAACCGCCAGCACCACGCACACCACGGCCGTCACCGGACCTGCGCGGGAGGGGGCGTCTGGTGCCGCTGCTGTCTCGGGACGCCTCACGGCTGCCGTGCCGGCCGGGGGCGTTGCCCGTTGCCGTCGTCAGTCTCGGTCGGATTCCCGCGAGCGGCCTCACCCCGTACGGGCCTGCGCTGCGGGCCTGCGCTGCGGGCCCGGACGGTTCCCTCAGCGCCCGTCGTCAGTTCTGCGCCGTGTGTGCGCTGCTGCCGCCCGGCGCAGGCGGGCACTCAGCAGGCCCGCTGCCGCGGCCACGAAGACGGCGTCGAAGACCATCTGCACGAGTACGAGGGTGCGGGCCAGCTGGCCGGTTGCGTGCACGTCCCCGTACCCGATCGTCATCATGGTGGAGGCGGAGAAGTACAGCGCATCCATCCGGGTCCGCAG
Source organism: Nocardioides sp. (assembly GCA_045627505.1). Taxonomy (GTDB): domain Bacteria; phylum Actinomycetota; class Actinomycetes; order Propionibacteriales; family Nocardioidaceae; genus Nocardioides. The sequence continues at coordinate 1,536 of JAZQNT010000557.1, read as the reverse complement.
GCCCGCGAGCTCCTCGGGGCGGTGGACCTCCAGGGAGTAGAACGCCAGCGCGAAGACGACGAGCACGCTCACGATGGCGCCCACCAGGCCGTCGACCCTGCGGTCGTCGTCGCGGGCGGAGCGTCGCAGCTGTGCGGTCAGCAGCGCACCGAGGCAGACCAGGAGGAGCACCGCTGCGCCGGTGCGGCGCACCAGGCCACCCGGGGGGTCCTGCTTGATGGGCATCGCGAAGTAGACACCGACGAGCAGGGCGACCAGAGCGATCAGCCGCACCCATCGTGCCCAGCCCGCTCGCCTCGCCCCCGTCACCACTCGCGCTCCTTCGCCGCGCTCCTTCGCCGCCCTCCTTCGCCGCCCTCCCTCACCGTCGCTGCACCCGCACCGGCACCGGGCGAGCTGGGTCCTCCGGCCTCACGTGGGCCTCACTCGGAGGCGAAGATCTCACGCAGCTTGGAGTCCTGCTCGTGGTCGAGGTTGGTGAAGAGGAGCGCGGACGGCTCGTGCCCGGCGAACGCCTCCTTGACCTTGTCGATGACGGCGTCCGACGTCATCGCGAACAGGGCAGAGGTGCCGGGGGTGACCTCGTCGCGCACCTTGGTGATGAACTCGTCGTCGATACCGACGTCGGTCAGCGAACCGGCGAGGGCCCCCGCGGCGGCACCGATGGCGACGCCGATGAGCGGGACGAAGAAGATCAACCCGAACAGCAGCCCCCAGAAGGCCCCGCCCAGCGCCCCCGCGCCGGTGGTCGAGGTGAGCTGATGGGTGGTGGGCTTCTTCTTGCCCTCCTCCCAGGAGACGGTGGCGGCGTCGTGCAGGACGATGACCTGCTCCTGCGCCAGACGCTTGAGCGTCTCGGAGGCTTCCGTCGCCCCGGAGGGGGTGTTGAACTTCCACACGGTCAGGGTCGTCTTCGACATCGCGCCGTCCTGTTCCTGAAGAGTTGTCTGAGTCGAGACTGGGACGTCGGACGCCGCCGTGCGTCACCCGCGCGGGGTGAATGGGGGGCGCGCCACCGGAGCCTCACCCCGCCGGGGGGAGGCGTCCCCGGCGGGGTTGGAGCAGCGTGGAGGTCATGGACCGTCGAACGGAGCCCATGACGTGGTCGTGGTCGTGCGCGTGCCGCCCTGGCGGAACTCGGGGAGAGCACACCGATGGCCCTTGAGGTCACCTGGTTGGGCCACTCGACGGTGGTCGTCGACGTCGACGGGGTGCGGGTGGTCACCGATCCGCTGGTCAGGCGCCATGCCGGCCTGCTGCGCCGACGGGGGAGGCAGCCCTCCCGGGCGGCGTGGACGGGGGCCGACGCGGTGCTGCTGTCCCACCTGCACCATGACCACGCCGAAGTGGCGTCGCTCCGCCAGTTCGGTGGCATTCCGGTGGTCACCGCCCCCGCGAACGCCCGGTGGGCCCCGGGCTTATTGAACCACGATTAGCACTTATCCGGTCGTAATTCGACGTTTTCTTGCCCTTTTAAGCTGGACACCCCTCAACTTGAAGCTGGCACAGGTGGCGCCGCTGTATAAATCCTTCAAC
>JAZQNT010000556.1:0-3554 GCA_045627505.1 Nocardioides sp. | reverse complement strand
AGGCTCTCGGCACGGAGAATCTGAGCGACTCCCCGGAGGGCTTCGAGACCCGGCTGGCCGTACCGGGCGGGCAGTGGCTGGACCTCTGCTTCCAACCCGTGCCGGACGTCCCGGTCGAACCCCTGCGCCTGCACCTGGACCTGGCCGGGGGAGCAGCGCAGGAGTTCATGGTGCGACGGATGCTCGAGCTCGGGGCGCGCCCGGCGGACGTCGGGCAGCGCGAGGTGCCGTGGATCGTGCTCGCCGACGGCGAGGGCAACCCATTCTGCGTCCTGGAGGACCGCGCCGCCTACGCCGGGTCCGGCCACCTTGCCGCCCTGCCGCTCTCATCGGCCGACCCGGCCGGGGACCGGGAGTTCTGGGCCTGGCTGACCGGCTGGATGCCGGTGCGCGGCAGCGTCCCGTACGCGCTGCGCCACCCCTCGGGCGTGGGTCCGACGTTGGAGCTGGTCCCGGAGTCAGAACCCAAGGGCGTGCTGAAGAACCGCGTGCACCTCGACGTCCGGCTGGAGGCGGGCGAGGACCTCGACGCGGTGCGCCGCGAGATCGAGGACCGGGGTGGAGCCGAGCTGGTCACCGACCGGGGCGAGCTGCCCTGGTCGTGCTGGCAGGACCCGTCGGGCAACGAATTCTGCGTGCTCGGGATCGACCGTACCGACGACGCCGAGATCGGCGCGCAGTAGCCGGCGGGGGTTCCGGTGGCCCCGTCCCGGTGGGAAGGTGGAGGGAACGGAAGGGGGCCGGATGGGACGTCTCGTCTACGTCTGCGTCGGTTCGCTCGACGGGTTCGTCGCGGACGTGCACGGCGACTTCGGCTGGAGCGCACCGGACGCTGAGGTGCATGCCTACATCAACGTCCGGGACCGTGAGACCAGCGCCGACCTGTACGGGCGTCGCCTCTACGAGGTGATGCAGGTCTGGGACACCTGGGGCACCGGTCCGGAGGACACTCCGGTCGAGCGGCAGTACGCACAGCAGTGGCGCGCCCGGGACAAACGCGTCTACTCCAGCACCCTCGACGAGGTCACCACCAGCCGCACCAGCCTGCACCGCGAGTTCGTCCCGTCCCAGGTGCGTGCCTACGTCGACGAGCAGTCCGGGGACGTCAGCATCGGAGGACCGGAACTGGCCGCCCACGCTCTGGAGGCCGGGATCGTGGACGCGGTGGAGTACTACGCCAACCCGGTGGTGCTCGGAGCGGGCAAGCCGTGGTTGCCCCCCGGGGTGCGGATGGACCTGAAGCTCACCGAGACCCGCCGCTTCAGGAGCGGGGTCGTGCACCTGGCCTATCGCGTCCTGCACGGCTGACGCCTGGGCGACGAAGCCTGCGCTACGAAGCCTGGGCGATGACGGCAGGTCGACGTCAGGCGATGCCTCAGTGCACGATCGCGGCCACTGCCGCGATCTCCACCAGCGCCCCCGGCACCCCCAGCCCGGTCACGCGGGCCGAGGTTACCAACCCCGGCTCCCGGGAGGCGAACACCGGCCCCGCCGCCTCGTAGGCCGCCTGCAGGTCGACCCCGTCGACGAACAGGACGTTCCACTGCACGACGTCGTCGATGGTGGCGTCGGCGGCCGCCAGCGCGATGCGGACGTTGTGCATGCACTGCAGCGTCTGCGCCGCGACGTCTGCCCCGCCGACCAGGTTGCCGTCCACGTCGACCGAGTTCTGACCGCCGACGTGGATGATCGTCGCGTCCGGCGGGATCACCGCCACGTGGCTGAAGGCCGGACTGTGCACGAGCCCTTCCGGGCGGAGGCGTTGGACAACCATGGTTCACCTTGGCATGGCGCGCGTCGGCCCCGACAGTGCCCAAACAGGGGACGTCGGCTCAGGCGTGTGCCCCAGTCTGGGGACTCTGCTCCGCGCCTCTCGACCTCGTGCTGGTCGGGCAGGACACTGGACGCAACTGCGGCAGGGACGGAGTGGGGCGATGACTGAGGGGCACGGTTTCGGGGAGCAGGGGTTCGAGCAGCGGTTCACCGGCACCAACAGGTTCCGGATGTATCCGTCCGAGGAGTACGTCGGCGCAGAGTCGGACGCGGTGCTGCGCGAAGTGGCGGACGGCTGCGGCCACTCGCTGGAGTACTCGTGGATGCACCCCACCGACGGCCCGCAGCGCGGAGTCCTGCTGTTCGGACGGCCCGCGGACGACGGCGTCGTGACGGCCTGCCTGCTCGACAGCTGGCACCAGCGCTCCGGGCCGGTGACGCTGCGCGGCCTCGAGCGGCACGGCCGGGTCGAGGTCGGCTACGAGTACGGCGGTGGCTGGGGCTGGCTGATCGACGTGGGCCCGACGTCCCAGGGCTGGTCCATGACGATGTCGAACGTGATCCCGCCCGACGCCGACGGCCTGGCCGAGGGGGCGTACGAGGTGATGGTCGCCGCCTGGGACGCGAGGTTGAGCACGTCGGGCGCCGTGGACTCCGACCTCTGACACGACGACGGGCGGCGATGATGGGCGGCGAGGGGAGCGGCGTCGAGCCGACCACGCAGGCGTTCGAGCAGGAACGCCCGCGTCTGGTGGCGCTGGCCACCCGGGTGCTCGGTGACCACGCGGAGGCCCAGGACGTGGTGCAGCAGTCATGGCTGCGCCTGCACGGCACCGACACCGTGGTGGAGAACCTGCCGGCCTGGCTGACCACGGTCACCACCCGGCTGTGCCTGGACCGGCTCAAGGCGCGTACGCCGGCGCCCGTCGAGGTGCTGCCTGAGCCGGACCCCGGTCGGGCGCCCTGGCCCCAGGACCCGTCCGAGCACCTGGAGCTGGCCGACACGGTCGGGGTGGCGCTGCAGGTCGTGCTCGACCGGCTCACGCCCTCCGAACGGGTGGCGTTCGTGCTGCACGACAGCTTCGGCTTCGAGTTCTCCACGGTGGCGGCCGTCCTCGACACCACGCCCGCCGCTGCTCGCAAGCTTGCCTCCCGCGCCCGGGCGAAGGTGGCCCAACCGGCACCCGAGGACGCGCTCGCGGACTGGCAGGTGGTGGACGCGTTCATGGCCGCCGCGCGCGAGGGACGCTTCGAGGCGTTGCTGGAGCTCCTCGCCCCGGACGTCACGGTCGGTGCCGACGCAGCGGCGGCCGCCCTGGGCACGCCGCAGCGGATCGACGGTCGCCAGGACGTCGCCACGTTCTTCAACGGCTCCGCGCACACCGCCCTGCCGGTCATGGTGGGGCTGCGTCCGGCGTCGGCGTGGTTCCTGCGCGGCGCCGCGCAGGTGGTCTTCGACTTCACCCTCGAGGGCGGTCGGGTGCGGGCGATCACCTTCCGGGCCGCCCCCGAGACGTTGGCTCGGGTGGTGCGTCGCGACGGGGGTGTGCCCCGCGGCTGAGGCTCAATCGCCCAGCTCGATTGCCCAGCTCGATTGCCCAGCTCGGTCGCCCAGCTCGGTCACACCTGCCGGCCGCCGCTCGTGGAAGGAGTGCACGACGTCCAGCCACCGGGAGGTCCCCGGTGACCGACATGAGGGGAGCAACGATGAAGACCATGCTCATATACTTTGGCATTAAAGCCTCCGAAATTATGATTACAGAAATTGCCAAAGGCAGGCC
>JAZQNT010000555.1:0-4450 GCA_045627505.1 Nocardioides sp. | reverse complement strand
GCTCGCCCAGGACCCCGACCTGGTGGACGTCTTCCGGGCTCCGATGGTGCTGTAGCCCGCTCCCTCGTCGGGGCTCAAGTCGGATCGTAGCCATGTCGTTCTGTGAGCTAAGGAGTTGTCCCTCTCTATTGTCTTCCTAAGACCGCTTGGCCTCCGACTTACCTGCTGCTCGCCCAGGACCCCGACCTGGTGGACGTCTTCCGGGCTCCGATGGTGCTGTAGCCCGCTCCCTCGTCGGGGCTCCCTCTGCTACGCCTGCGGTCTCTGCGACTCCAGAGGATCCAGGCGACCTGGGCCGCCGGGAACCGCCACCCACCACCCGGGTCACAGGTAGCGAGCGGCGCGCTGCTCCGGTGTACCGGCGCCGGTGGCCAGCAGCTGGGTGAGCTCGTGCTCGAGGACCGCGCCGACCCGGCGGCAGAACGCCTCCGGCTCGTCGGCGGCGTCCGGGTGCTCGGCCACGATCCGGTCGACGGTGCCCCGGTCGAACAGGTCGGTGGAGCGCACACCCTGGGCGCGGGCCATCTCCGGGGCCTTCTCGGTGCTGCGATGCACGATCGCGCTGGCGCCCTCCGGCGGGAGCGGGGAGAGCCAGGCGTGCTGCGCGGCCACCACCCGGTCGGCCGGGAGCAGGGCCAGCGCGCCGCCGCCGGTGCCCTCGCCCAGCATCAGGCACAGGGTCGGGGCGTCCAGGGTGACCAGGTCGGCCAGGCAGCGGGCGATCTCGCCGGCCAGCCCACCGTTCTCCGCCTCCGCGCTGAGCGCCGCGCCCTGGGTGTCGATCACGGTCACCAGCGGCAGCCCCAGCTCGGCGGCCAGGTGCATGCCCCGACGCGCCTCGCGCAGCGCGCCGGGGCCCATCGGGTGCGCCGCGGTCTGGCCGCGACGGTCCTGGCCGAGGAAGACGCACGGCGCGTCGCCGAAGCGGGCCAGCGCGATCAGCAGACCGGGGTCGGCCTCACCTTGGCCGGTGCCGTTGAGCGGGACCACGTCGGTGGCGGCCAGCCGCAGCAGCCGACGCACGCCCGGGCGTTCGGGGCGCCGCGAGCGGGTGATCGACTCCCAGGCGTCGACCGGGGTGATCTCCTCGGTACCCGGGTCGGGGGCGACGGCCAGCGGTTGGGCGGGAGAGGCCGCGTCGGGTGCGGCGTGCTGCGTGGTGTGGCGCAGGTCGGTGATCTGCAGGACGCGGTGCACGATCTCGCTGATCTCCTCCGGCGGCACCACGGCGTCGATGATGCCGCGGGCGTAGAGGTTCTCCGAGGTCTGCACGCCGGCGGGGAACGGCTCGCCGTAGAGCGCCTCGTAGACCCGCGGGCCGAGGAAGCCGAGCAGTGCGTCGGGCTCCGCCACGGTGATCTGGCCGAGCGAGCCCCAGGAGGCCATCACCCCGCCGGTGGTGGGGTGGCGCAGGTAGACGAAGTAGGGCAGGCCGGCGGCCTTGTGCGCGGCGATCGCCTCGCTGATCCGCACCATCTGGACGAACGCGGCGGTGCCCTCCTGCATCCGGGTGCCACCGGAGACCGGGGCACCGAGCAGCGGCAGCCCTTCGGCGGTGGCGCGGCGGATCGCGGAGACCAGCCGGTCGGAGGAGGCCCGCCCCAGGGAGCCGGCCAGGAAGGCGAACTCGCCCGCCATGACCGCGACGCGACGTCCGCGCAGCGTGCCCTCGCCGGTCACCACCGACTCGTCCACCCCCGACTTCTCGGCCGCGCGCACCAGCTGCTCGGCGTAGACGCCGCTGGCCGCGGAGTTGTCCGGGGCGACGTCCCAGCTGGTCCACGGGCCCTCGTCGAGGACCAGGTCGATCAGGGCGCGGGCGGGGAGTCGTTCAGTCACTACTCAAGAGTAGGTCCAGTTGCGGGTGGGCTGCCACGGCACCGTTCGCTCTGCTGTCAGCCCGGTGCGGGACGCTCCGGACCGGGAGTGCGTCCCGCCGGGTGGGCATCGTGGGTACCGAAGGTATGCAGCGCGAGGTGAAGTGAGATCATCGTCATTGACGCGCGCCCGGGATCGGGCCGGGTCGTGCAGTCCGGAGAGTCCCAGGGGGGAGTACTTCCGGAGCGCGGTCGCGAGCGCGTCGTGCCCCGTCCCTCGGAAATTGGACTCCCCCCGTGTTCCCACCGCTCCTCCCCACATCGCGTCGCGCGGCTTTCCGGCGTGGCCTCGCCGGGTTCGCCGCCATCGCCGTGACGGCTGCCTTCCTGGTGACCCTGCCGGTCGAGACCGCTTCGGCTGCGGACCCTGGTCTGACGCTGGCCAAGAAGGTTGACCCCCAGACCCTCGCGGGGGAGAAGATCCCCTACACCCTCGAGGTGACCAACCCCACCGGCTCGGGCAAGCGGATCTACAACCTGTCCTTCCGCGACCAGCTCCCCGCGGGAACCAGGTACGTCACCGGATCGAGCCCGAAGGAGTACGGCGAACCGACGATCGCCCTGGATGCGACCAGCGGGCGGCAGACCTTGGTCTGGTCGAACGTCGCCGACATCGCCGAGTCGGAGTCCCGTTCGCTCACCTTCGCGGTCACCACCGACGACAGCCCGGAGCGCATCACCAGCACCCCGGTCGGCACCGCGCTGCGCAACACCGGTGAGGTGTTCGGGCAGACCAACCCGCGCCTCGTCCCCAAGTTCGACGACAAGGGTGTGTACGTCGCCGGAAGTGCCACCGACCAGGCCTCCGACGCAGCGACCACCACGCTGATCCCGCTCGAGATCGAGAAGAGCGAGCCGAACCCGGAGTCCGAGCTGCTCCGCGGCGTGCACAACCACCCCACCCAGTACACGCTGAAGGTGCACAACACCAAGCGTGAGGCGACGACTGGCGTGGTGGTCACTGACTACCTGCCTGCGCAACTCGAGTTCCTGGGCTGCGGAGATGTCGACAACTCCGCGGCCGTCGAGTACGACACCGCGCCGCGACTCACCGCCACCCCCGACGTGAGCGCCTGCGTGCGGGCCGCCAAGGTCGAGACCGTCAAGGACCCCGAGGGCCTGGCCAAGGGCGTCTACACCAAGGTCACCTGGAACGTCGGCACGATGGCGAAGGACGAGGTGAAGACCATCGTCTACGCCGCGGGTATCCCGCAGCGTGAGAACACGACGGACTTCGACGGTGCCACGCCGTCCCCCGCGTCGCTGGAGCAGACCGCCAACCTGGACAACAACAACGGTCCCTCCACCCGCGAGCCGTCCGCCGAGAACGACATCACCAACACCGCCAAGGCGTCCGGCACCTACACCGGACCCCTCGCCGCGACGGTCGGCGCCGCCGCCGAGGCCAGCACCGACCACACCGTCACCGTCGAGGACGTGGCCGTGGTGAAGTCGGGCAGCGTATCCAAGTTCGCCGCCGGCCATGAGGTCACCTACTCGCTGCACGTACGGGTCTCGGAGTACGTCGACGCCGAGGACATTGTCCTGGTCGACACGCTGCCCGACGGCCTCTGCCCGGTGGGCAACACCACGGTCGTCAACGGCTGCGCCGTCACGTCCGGAACCCCGAGCGGTGCCTCGTACACCTCGATCACCGAGGGTGGGAACGGCACCACCAAGCTCACCTTCAGCAAGTTGGCCATCGACGCCGACGGTGATGCCACCGTCACCTACAAGGCTGTCATGCGCGACACCTACGCCGCGAACGGTGCCCCGACCGTCTCCGGTGACGGCTTCGTCAACGCCGTGGCGCTCACCGCACGCACCACTCCGCTGACCACCGTCGACAGCCCGGACCCGATCGTCTCCCAGGGCGTCGTCGACGCCTCCGAGCACCGCCTCGACAGCGACGGCCCCCGACTCAGCAAGACCATCCAGCCGGAGACCGGGGTCACCCCGTACACCTGCTCGGCCGCCGACGCGGACTACAAGCACCCGACGGCTGACGAGAGCAAGGGCCTCGACTTCACCTTCAGCGAGGGATCGCGCGTCTGCTTCCGGATCCGCGTCGACTTCTCCGAGGTCAACCGCACGCGCAACCCCAGCATCACCGATTTCCTGCCCGCCAACGCCGCCTTCGAGACGGGCAGCGCGAAGTACGCCTCCGGCTCCCTGAGCGCGACCCCAGTGGTCGACGGCGACACCATCACCTGGGACCTCGGCAGCGCCGTGGGCTCCTCGGGCGCCCGCTACGTGGGTGCGAAGGCGTTCTTCGACGTCCGCTTCTCAGCCATCGTCAACGGCCCCTCGGCCAACCGGAGCGTCGACATCACGGCCAACCTGGCCAAGCTCCGCTGGGACAACAGCGCCGGCGCGGCCCAGAGCCTGCGCGACCTGGTCGTCTACTCCATCGACGAGACCCCCGCTGCCTCGGTCGACAAGGCCGTCGAGCGCGTCGACCGCGGTGCCGCTGGTGCCGCCATCGGTTCCTCGGAGACGGTCGGGGCGGGGGAGAAGATCAAGTACACCGTCACGGTCCGCAACGAGGACGACGAGCGCGCCCTGCACGACAT
>JAZQNT010000554.1:0-3119 GCA_045627505.1 Nocardioides sp. | reverse complement strand
GTTGTCCCTCTCTATTGTCTTCCTAAGACCGCTTGGCCCCCGACTTCCGTGTGCGGACCCCGGGAAGGCGGTGCTGCTACGCCCCGTCAGGGGCGGTGCTGCTGTGCCCCCAGCGGGGCGGTGCTGCTGTGCCCCCAGCGGGGTGCTGAGTCGAGGTCGACTCAGGCCGGGTCGACGGTCAGCACCTGGGCAGCGCGCACCACGCGCTCCCCGATGCGGTAACCCGCGCGCGCCACGACCTTGACGCTCGTCACGCTGACCTCCGGGTCGGTGCCCATCGTGCTCAGCGCCTCGTGCAGGTTCGGGTCGAACGCGTCGCCCGGCTCACCGAACCGGACCAGACCCGCCTTGGCCACGGCCGACTGGAGCTGGTCGACGACGGCCTTGAAGCCACCCTCCACCTCGCCGGCCTCACGGGCCCGGTCGATCGTGTCGAGGACGTCGATCACCGGGGAGAGCGCCTTGAAGACGGCGTTCTCGGCGATCAGCTCACGGTCGCGCTCGACCCGCCGCTTGTAGTTGAGGAACTCGGCCTGGAGCCGCTGCAGGTCAGCAGTGCGCTCCGCCGCCTCGGCCAGGGCCGCGACGACCTCGTCGACGTCGGCCTCGACCGGGGCAGCAGCCGCGGCCTCGGCGACGTCCTGGGGCTCCAGCGGGGCGCCTTCCTCCACCATGTCGGCGACACCGGAGGTGTCGTCGTCATTGGGGTGGTTGGCGGTCGGGACCTGGTCCTCGACCCCCGTCTGGCCCGCGCGGTCGGCGTCGCTCACTTGGATTCGTCCTCATCGACGATCTCGGCGTCCACCACGTCGGCGTCGTCGGCACCGGTCGACTCGTCGTTGCCACCGGCGGCAGAGGCGTCGGCCTCGGCCGCGGCGTACATCGCGGCACCCATCTTCTGGGAGGACTCGTTGAGCTTGGCCACCGCGGCGTTGATCTCCTCGGCCTCGGCCTCGTCCTTGGCGAGGACGGCCTTGAGCGCCTCGAGGTCGGCGGCGACCTCGTCCTTGACCTCGGCCGGAAGCTTCTCGTCGTTGTCGGCGAGGAACTTCTCGGTGGTGTAGACGAGCGAGTCACCCTGGTTGCGGGCGTCCACGGCGGCACGACGCTTGGCGTCCTCCTCCGCGTACTTCTCGGCGTCGGCGACCATGCGGGCGATCTCGTCCTTGCTCAGCGACGATCCACCGGAGATGGTCATGGACTGCTCCTTGCCGGAGGCCTGGTCCTTCGCGGTGACGTGGACGATGCCGTTGGCGTCGATGTCGAAGGTGACCTCGATCTTCGGCACGCCACGCGGGGCCGGCGGCAGGCCGGTCAGCTCGAAGTTGCCCAGCGGCTGGTTCTGCGACCACATCTGGCGCTCACCCTGGGCGACCTTGATCTCGACCGACGGCTGGTTGTCGTCAGCGGTGGTGAAGACCTCGGAACGCTTGGTCGGGATGGTGGTGTTGCGCTCGATCAGGGTGGTCATGACGCCGCCCTTGGTCTCGATGCCCAGCGAGAGCGGGGTGACGTCGAGGAGCAGGACGTCCTTGACCTCGCCCTTGAGGACACCGGCCTGGAGCGCGGCACCCAGGGCCACGACCTCGTCGGGGTTGACGCCCTTGTTGGGCTCCTTGCCGCCGAGCAGCTCCTTGACGACCTCGGTGACCGCGGGCATGCGGGTCGAGCCACCGACGAGGACCACGTGGTCGATGTCCTTGACGGCGATGCCGGCGTCCTTGAGGACGTTCTTGAACGGGACCTTGGTGCGCTCGAGCAGGTCGGAGGTGATCTGCTGGAACTCCGAGCGGGTCAGCTTCTCCTCGAAGTGCAGCGGACCGGCCTCGCCCAGCGTGATGTAGGGCAGGTGGATCTGGGTCTCGGAGGAGGAGGAGAGCTCGATCTTCGCCTTCTCCGCGGCCTCCTGCAGACGCTGGGTGGCGACCTTGTCGGCGGACAGGTCGACGCCGTGGGCGTTCTTGAACTTCTTGACCATCCAGTCGACGATGCGCAGGTCCCAGTCGTCGCCACCGAGGTGGTTGTCACCGGAGGTGGCCTTCACCTCGACGACACCCTCACCGATCTCCAGCAGCGAGACGTCGAAGGTACCGCCACCGAGGTCGAACACCAGGATGGTCTGGTCGTCGCCCTTGTCGAGGCCGTAGGCCAGCGCCGCGGCGGTGGGCTCGTTGACGATGCGCTGGACGTTCAGACCGGCGATCTCACCGGCCTCCTTGGTGGCCTGGCGCTGGGCGTCGTTGAAGTAGGCCGGGACGGTGGTGGCCGCGTCGGGGCCGGGCTCACCGAGGTAGGCCTCGGCGTCGCGCTTGAGCTTCTGCAGCACGAAGGCGCTGATCTGCTGCGGCGTGAAGTCCTTCTCGTCGATGGTCTGCTTCCAGTCGGTGCCCATGTGGCGCTTGACGGAGCGGATGGTGCGGTCGACGTTGGTGACGGCCTGACGCTTGGCGACCTCACCCACGAGCACCTCGCCGGACTTGGCGAAGGCCACGACGGACGGGGTGGTGCGAGCGCCCTCGGCGTTCGCGATGACGGTGGGCTCGCCACCTTCGAGGACGGCGACGACGCTGTTGGTCGTTCCGAGGTCGATACCGACGGCACGTGCCATGTGAGTTACCTCCGTTGTTGCGACCCCGGCCGACCCGGGGAAAGTCCGTTGGGGCCATTCTGCAGCCCCGGGGTCAGTGTGACAAACAAGTTGAGTCCGATCAACTCAACTTCGTTCACTGGTGCAAACGCAATGTTTGCCCGCGAATGTTCCCCTGCCCCGGAGCTCTCCGGTGTGACGCCGCTCATGCGGACGTGAGTCGCCGACCTTTCGGCGACCTGCACGAATGGGGGCACCTTGCCCACCCTCCTCCTCGAGAAGTGCTTGCGCCACCCCTCCCCGGGCACACTGGAAGGTGGGACGCTTGCGCGTCCGCCAACCCCGACCCCGCCTGAGCAGGAGCTCCATGAACCCCGTCCCCGTCCGCCCGTCCCACCCCGGCCCCCGTGCCCCGGGGCGCGTCCGCCGCGTGGGCGCGGGGCACCGAGCCGTGCCGGTGCTGGTGGCGGGCGCACTGGTGGCCACCGTGCTGCCGTTGGCGGCCCTGGGCACCACCGCGGCCCAGGCCGCG
>JAZQNT010000553.1:0-13999 GCA_045627505.1 Nocardioides sp. | reverse complement strand
GCAGCAGAAGGCACCGTTGAGTGCAAGTTCTGGGGTCTCGGCGGCGACGGCACTGTCGGTGCAAACAAGAACTCGATAAAGATCATCGGCGACCATACCGATAAGAACGTACAGGCATACTTCCAGTACGACTCGAAGAAGACCGGCGGCGTTACCATTTCCCACCTGAGATTTGGTGACAAGGCGATAAAGAGCCCGTACTACATCAACAAGGCAGACTTCGTTGCATGCCACGTTCCCGCATATATCATGAAGGGCTTCCCCATAGTCCGTGACGTAAAGCCGGGCGGCGTATTCCTCATTAACTGCCAGTGGAGCTTTGAAGAGCTTGAGCAGCATCTCGACGCAGCCTCCAAGCGCTACATCGCAAAGAACAACGTCCAGCTGTACATGATAAACGCAATCGACCTTGCGCAGAAGATCGGCATGGGCAAGCGCACCAACACCATTCTCCAGACCCCGAACAACGGGATCCGGCCGAACGCGGTCGGCGGCGACACCCGCACCTCGAAGGCGCGCGGTCGCTCGAGCGGGTTCGCGGCCACCCTCGCGGCGCACCAGCGGGCACAGATGCTGTCGGGGACCAGTCTGCGGATCACCAACGCTTTCGTTGGCGGCGGCGGGAAGGGCCACGGGTCCGGCGACCACCAGGCAGGTCGGGCACTGGACCTGCAGGGCCCTGGCACGGTCGCGTACGCCGCGACGCTGCGCGCCATGGGCGGGTTCGCCGAGTTCCACGGGAACGGGGCGGCCCGGCACCTCCACGCTGTGCCGCCGGCGATGGGTGACACGTCGCGATCCATGGCGGCCACCGTCGACCGGCGGGCCGCCGGCCAGCGCGCCGCGAGCGTCGTGATCGAGGCGGGCGCGGTGCAGGTCGACGCCAGCAACGCGAGGTCTGAGGTCGACGTCGCGGCCGCGGTGAAGCGCGGCATTCAGGACTTCATCAACGAGCGCGAGGAGCGGAGCTAGTGGCAGTCGTGCGGCAAGTCGCTGTCAGGGTCGCGGGGGCGCGCGCTGCGGTGCGCCGGCACCCCCGCCTGGTGCTGGTCGCCGGCGGCGGGACCAGGGTCGAGCTGCCGGCCGCCCCCGTGGGCGGTACGCGTGGCGGCGCCGCGGACAGGTGGGAGACCCTCGACCGGCCCGGCCGGCAGCCCCTGGTGGTCCGCAATGGTGACGGGCTGCCGACGCTCGCATTCACGGTCGCCGTCGGCTACCCCGACCCTGAGCGGTCCGTGGAGCCGATCCTGCGGCGCCTGCGGGACCTCGCCGGGGCTGGGGCCCGGGTGACCGTCGCGGGGCTCTCAGCGGCCGAACGTGGCCCGTGGCGGCTCGCCGACCTCGGGGTGTCGGTGACGCTGCGCCAGTACGGCACCAACGACGCGACCCGCGCCGACGTGTCGCTGTCGCTGGTGGCGGCCTCCGACGTCGGCGCGCTGGGCCCCCTGTCGGGCGGCCACAAGCAGCGCGGCGGGAAGGGCCGCAAGCTGCCGACCCGCGTGACCGCGAAGAAGGGCGACACGCTCCGGTCGCTGTCGGCGCGGTTCTACGGCACCCCGGCGAAGTGGCGGCTGATCGCGCGAGCGAACAAGATCCGTGACCCGAAGCGGCTCAAGGCCGGCACCCGCCTCCGCATCCCGAAGGAGGCGTGACCGTGGCGCGCACCTACTCCCTCGAGGGCCGCGTCGGGAAGGTCCTGGTCGCCGGGAAGCGGCTGCCGGTCGACGTCGCGGAGGCTGTCACCGGGGGCTCGGTGTCCCTGTCGGCGTCCGAGACTGACCAGCTCACGCTGTCCATGCGGTGCGACCCTGACCTGCGGCTGCTGCGCCTGTTCACCGCCGGCACACCGACGCGGCCCGGGACCGCGGTGTCGTACGACGGGCTGGCGCTGGAGGTGCGGGCGCTGGACCTGGGCCCCCGCGGTGACGACCACGTCCTGACCGTGACGGCCCGGTCGCGCGGCACCGCGCGGCTCAAGCGGCGCCGCGGGCACCGGGTGTGGCGCGACCTGTCGCCGACCGACCTGGCCCGGCTCGAGGCGAAGGCTGTCGGGCTGCGGTTCGTCGGGCAGGCAACGGGGTCGCGGAAGACGCTGCAGCGGCAGAAGGACGAGAGCTCTTGGGACGCGATCGCCCGATACGGCGACGACGCCGGCATGGTCGTGTTCGAGACCGCCGGGACCCTGTACCTGGGCCGGCCGACGTGGCTGGTGCAGCGGAACCGCGCCTGGTCGCTGGACTGGCGCGGGCCCCGCACCGACGACCAGGTGCTCGCCCTGCCCGCCCTGCGCCGCTCGGGTGACGACGCGAAGCGGGCGGCGTCGGTGTCGGTCGAGCTGGTCGGCGAGCTCGGTGAGCGCGCCCGCCCCGGTGAGGCGCTGCGGCTGCGCGGCGTGGGCCAGTGGAACGGGACGTACATGGTCGACGGCGTCACCCTGCCCCTGACCGACAGTGAGCCCGTGTCCGTGACCGCGCAGACCCCGATCAACCCCGAGAAGCAGTCCGAGCCCAAGGCGAAGAAGAAGGGCGAGAAGTGAGCGTGCTGAGGGCTGGGCGCGCTGCGGCGGCCGGCGGCATCCTGGTCGGCACGGTGCTTCGTGTCGCCGGCGGCGCCGCGTTCGTGGAGATCGCCGAGCTCGGCGGGTTCGAGTACGGCCCCTGCCCGTATCCGCCGCTGGATCCGCCCCTGGCCGGCGACACCGTCGCGTGCGCGTTCGAGCCTGACGGGGACTCCCTGGTGGTCCTGGCCCGCCTCGGCCCCGCACGGCCCGTGAGCGGCGTCGTGGCGGGCCCCGCTGGGCCTGCGGGCCCCCCGGGTGGACCCCCGGGGCTCGACGCCTACCAGATCGCCGTAGAAGCCGGGTTCGGTGGCGACGTGCGCGAGTGGCTGGCGTCCCTGGTCGGCCGCCCCGGCGACCGTGGGCCCGGGTGGCGCCGCGGCGTCGCCACCTCCCGGGTCGCCGGGCTCGGCACCGACCGCACCGCCACGTTCGACGTGCCCCTGGCTGCCGGCTACCGGCTGCTGTCGATCACCGTCTCTGGGCCGGCGCGGGTGCGGCTGTACGTCTCCGCGGCGCACCGTGCGGCCGATGAGGGCCGCCCTGTCGGGGTCGACCCCGTCGGCGACCACGGCCTAGTGCTCGAGTTCGTGAGCACCGCGGGGCTGCTGTCGGCGTCCCTGTCGCCCGTGGTTGACGGCTACTGCCCGACCGGGACCGCCGCGAAGGCGGCCGTGACCAACCTCAGTTCCCCTGCCCCGATCATCCTCGACCTCGAATGGATCCGAACCGAATGACCAAGGCAACCACCTACGTCCCAATCGCTGAGGCGTCCATCCTGAACACCCCGGAGAACGCCGCCCCGGAGCTGATGACCGCATGGGTGCGGCGCCGGCTGACAGACCTGCGCGACACCCTCGCGGCCGGCGGGTGGGCGCTGGTGTCCGGGTCGCCCGGCTACCCGCCCTTCAAGGCGACCGCCGCGGTGACCGTCAACGTGGCAACTGACCCGGCTCTCACCGCCACGGGTCCGAAGTCGACGGTGATCGCCACCGACCTGTACCGGATGGGCGACGACGGGGTCGAGTTCTTCGTCGCCGTCGACTTCCTCCTGTGCCGCGGCGTGTCGACTGGCGGCACCAACACCGACAACGGCGGCATCTGGTTCACGGCGGTGCGGCTCCGCGGCGCATGGAACTGCGACGCGAGCGGCCTCACCGGACAGTTCGAGCTCGGCGCCGCCCTCGACAGCCAGAACATTTGGAACGACACAGCATCCGGCACCACCACGGTCCAGAAGGCGGCCGTGCTGCCGTACACCATCTACGCCGCATCGAAGCCCGGATACCTGGTGCTGCAGTACGGCGCCCACTGTGGTTCGTCCAGCGTCGCGTCAAACAGATACCCCAGGTCCGAGGCGATGTGGGTGCTCGAGCTGGTCGCCGACGAGAACGGGGTCGCCTACACCGGAAACGACGCCGCGCTCGCGCTGATCGCTGTGACCCCGACCTCGGGCAACACCGCCGTCAATAGCACCGTCCCGAGGACTCGGCTGGGCCTGGCCCGCAAGGTCGACGGCCAGATCGTCGACCAGGGCTCGGGTGCGGTCACCGTCGGCCTGACCGCCGCCCTCCCCGACCCGCTTCCTGGCGCCGGCATCTTCGCGCAAGCCTATTTCGGGTCCGGGGTCGGCATCACCGGCACCCTGGCGCACGGCAACCCCGTCCAGCTGCCGCTCGCCCCGGTGCTGTACTACAACACCCGCCCCGGCTACTCCCGGTACCTGCTCGGCATCCCCGGCGCGGACCTGCCGAACAGCAACGACCTGCTCGCCCCGAACCCCGTCGGCGGCGGCGTCGGCCGCTACGTCTGCCTGCCTGCCGGCCTGTCGCGCGCATGGGCGCTCAACGCCGGGCGCCTCCTGGTCCGGTGGGAGTAACCCGCCGTGGCGACCAACCCCGAGTACTACGTCCCCCTGCCCCCGCGGCAGGTGCAGCCCGGCGAGCGCATGTTCGTCACCGGTGCCGTGGGCCGCGCCCCAGTCGATCCCGGTGACGGCGGCGGCGCCACGGTCCCCACCACCGGGCAGATATGGCCCCGCGGGCAGCGGGCCGGGTGAGCACGCGGCCCGGGTCCGCCCGCCCGGGGCGTGGCGGCGGCAGGGTGGCGCCATGATGATCCTGTCCCACCCGTTCCGCTTCGCCCGTGGCGGCGCCGTGGCGACCGTGGAGGACGACACCGACGCGGCGTACGCCGAAGCGATCGCCGTCACCACCCTGACCCGCAAGGGCGAGCGGCCCCTGGTGCCGTGGTTCGGTGTCACTGACCCGACGTTCACCGACGCCGTCGACGTCGCGGAGCTCAACGTCGCGCTCGAGGACTTCGGGCCCGGCGTGCAGGTCACCGGCGCCGAGACCACCTGGACCACCGACACGGCCGCGAGGGTCGTGCTCACCTACGAGGAGACCACCTGATGAGCTCGCCCGACGTCGCGACCTACTTCGGCCTTGACCTGGTCGACCTCGACGAGCAGGCCCTGGTCGACCGGGCGGTCGCGGCGGCCGTCGAGAAGCTGCCCGAGTGGGTGCCCCGCGAAGGCAACACCGAGCTCGTGCTGCTCGAAGGTCTCGCGAGCGAGGCGGCCGAGATCGTCTACGCCGTGCAGCAGCTCCCCGATGTGCTCACCGAGGTTCTGCTGCGCGCGTTCGGGCTGACCCGCGACCAGGGCGCCCCCGTGACCGGCACGGTCCGCTTCACCCTCTCCGACACCCGCGGGTACACCATCCCCGCCGGGACCGTGGTTCGGCTCGCCGAGGGTGACGAGGAGACCGACCCGGTCGACCTGACCACCGACGTCGCGCTCACGATCCGCGCCGGGCAGTCGACCGGCCTGGTCGCGGTGACCGGCGACGTCGTCGGCGCCGTCGGGAACGCTGCCCCTGCCGGGACGGTGCTCGCGGTGCTCGACTCCATCCCTTCCGTGCAGTACGTGACCCTCGAGGTGGCGCTGTCGGCCGGCCGCGAACCCGAGGACGGTGCCGCGTTCCTGGCCCGGTGCGCGCCGGTGCTCGGGCAGCTCACCTCGACCCTGGTCACGCCGGCGTCGATCGCCGCGTGGGTGTCGGCGAACGCGGCCGTGCAGCGGGTCCGGGTGCTCGACCTGTACGACCCGACGCGGAACGGGGTGCCGGGCGACGATGCCGGGTTCGTGACCGTGGCCGTGACCGGGCCGGGCGGGTACGCCGTGCCGCCGGTCGACCGGGCGGTGCTGCGCGGCCAGCTGATCGAGCGCACCCACGCCGGCCTGAGCGTGGCCGTGATCGGGGCGACCGTGACCCCCGTCGACGTCAACGTGACCGTCCTGCGCCACTCCACCGCCTCCGACGACGACGTGCGCGCGTCCGTGGCTGCTGCCGCGTCGGCGTGGCTCGACCCCGACGTGTGGGACTGGTCGCCGCTGGTGCGGGTGAACGAGGCAATCGCTGCGATCGACCGGGCGGCCGGGGTCGACGTCGTCCTGTCCGTGGAGCTCAACGGCGAGCCGGACGACCTGGTGCTCGCCGGCGCGGCGCCCCTGGCGTCGGTCGGCACCGTCACCGTGACCGTGGCGGCGTCGTGAGCGCGCCGCCCGTCGGGACCGTCACGGCCCGCACGTTCGAGGCGCTCCCCGAGGTGTACCGGGCCGCCGACGAAGCATCCCCGCAGGCGTGGCCGCTGCTGCGCTGGCTCGACCTGCTCCTCGGACAGCTCGAGCCTGTCGTGGACCTGATCGCCCGGCTCGACTACCGGCCCGCCGACGACCCGGACCCGGGTGGCAGTCGCACCGCCGGCGACCTGGTCAACCCCGCCCGCGCTGACGCCGCGTGGCTGCCGTGGCTCGCGCAGCTCCTCGGCGTCGACGTGGCCGGGCTGGTGCCGGGCGAGCAGCGTACGGCGCTGTCGTCGCCGGCGACGTCGTGGGCGCGTGGCACCGTCGGCGCGACCGCGGCCGCGGCCGCCCGCGGCCTGTCCGGCGACAAGGTCGTCGTGGTGACCCCCGGCTACGGCGGCGACCCGTGGACCATCGGGATCGGCACCCGCGACGCTGAGACGACCATGCTGTCGTCGTGGGCGGCCCTCGAGGCGGCCGCCCCGACGTGGGGCGAGGAGGAGACGCTGCTGCCGACGTGGGCCTCTGAGGATGCCCCGCTGGTGCTGGGCGCCGTGGAGCCGCAGCGGCCGGCCGGGTTCCGGTTCGTGCGCTACTCGCTCGACGCCTGACACCCCCGCCGTCCCACGACGGCGGCCGCGGCCGGGTGACCGTGTCGCCATGACGCTCTCCACCACCGCCCGCCTTGCCCTGACCCGCTGGTCGGCGAACACCGACCGCCGCACCCGTGCACAGATCGACGGCAACTTCGCACAGATCGAGGAGCTCGCCGTGAAGCGGCTCCGAGGCCCTGCGGCCGCGCGGCCGGCCGCGGGCCCCGCGGTCGCCGGCTGCATCTACGAGGTGAGCGACGACGGCGGGCGCCTGGACTACTGCGACGGGTCGGCCTGGCGGTCGCTGACGGCCCCGCAGCGGGCGGTGTCTGTCGACGGCCCCGTCACGATCGGCGCCGCCTTCCCCACGCTCGCCACCCTGGACCTGCCGCAGAACGTCCCCGCGACCGTGATCGCCCGCGGGAACCTGATGTGGCCCGAGGGCCCTGTCGTGGGCGCCCGCATCCAGCTCAACAGCGCCGGCACCGCCGGCGGCGGAACCTCGAGCATCCTTGACCGGCTCGACCTCGGATCCCTGGACGACGCCGCCGGGTCGCTGCCGTTCACGCTCCTGTGGACCGGGACGCTCACCTCCGCGAACTCCCTGCCGGGCGGCGGCGTGGACCTGGCGGTGTCCGTCCCCAACGCCGAAGCTGCCGGGGTCCGCATGTCGCGGATCCGCATGACCGTCATCCCGTCCTGAGCGACACCGGCACCGTCCCACCACGGCTAGCCCCGTGGGGCGACGGTGCCGGCATGACCCGAACCCCAACAGCTGACCGCGTGATCGCGGCCGCCCGAGCCGAGATCGGCTACCGCGAGGGCCGCAGCAACGGCCACTGGAACAACGACCAGAAGTTCTCCAAGCAGGTTCCCGGCCTCGAGTGGTCCGACGACCAGCCGTGGTGCGCCACGTTCGTCGCCTGGTGCGCGATGAAGGCGAAGGTGAGCGACCTGTTCCCCCGCACCGCGAGCTGCGACGCCGGCGGCCAGTGGTTCAAGGACCGCGGCCGCTGGTCGACGTACCCCGCCGTGGGCGCGCAAGTGTTCTTCGGGACCCCCTCGGACCTGAGCCACACCGGCATCGTCGTGTCGTACACCGACACCGAGATCGTGACCATCGAGGGCAACACCAACTCGAGCGGATCCCGCGAAGGCGACGGCGTGTACCGCAAGACGCACCTGCGGCGCTCGAGCCGTGTCGTCGGCTACGGGTACCCCCGGTACCCCGAGGGAATCCTCAGCGCCGACCCTGCCTACAGCGAGGCGGCGCCGGGCCCCGGCGGGCGCCGCGGCCGCACCCCGTGGAAGCGCTCGCGTGCGGCGCTCCGCAAGGTCGCGGAGAGCTCCCCGAACCCTGAGCGACGTCGCGCCGCCCGCGCCGCCCTCGCCGAGCTCGAGCGGGTGAGCTGACGTGGCTGGCACCGCTCGCATGGTCGCGGCCCTGGTCGCGCTCCTGCAGTACCTCCCCGCGGCGCAGCGGCGCCGCGTGTACGACGCCGCCGGCGTCCTCTCCGCCCTGCTGACCGTGGTGGTGCTCGCGTTCGCGAACGCCGACGTGTTCGGCGTGGAGGTGCCGTCTCGGTGGCTGGCGATCCTCACCGGGGCGACGTTGCTGCTGACCTCCCTGGCGCGCGCCAACGTCGGGCCGGCCGAGGATCCCGCGGCCCGCTGACCCGCTCGAGCTCGCGGGCGGCCGCTGCCGTACGGTCGCCCGCGTGCTGGATTGCTTGCATGAAGGCTTGCGGGCTAGCCCGCAATCGCCTAGACTCCTGATCTAGCAGGGGCGGGCATGACGGGCCGGCCCCCAACTCAGAAAGATGGACCATGGAACCCACGATTGCCTCCCAGCTGGGCGGGTACGCCGCCCTCGCGCTGGTGCTCGCCCTGGCGTACGCCGCGCAGGTCGCCTACCGCCGGGCCACCGCCCGCCGGGCCGCCCCCGCCCCCGCCCCCACCGCCCTGTTCCTGGTCGATGACTACGGCCGCGCCGTGGTCATCGACAGCGCGCCGGCCGCCTCCTTCAAGGTCGCGGCATGAGCGCCCTCGAGCGGATCGCGCACCGCCCCCCGACGGGCCGCGTGGCGTTCCCGGTGGTGCTCCTCGAAGGCGAGGAGAAGGCCGGCAAGACGTACACCGCCTACCAGTTCACGAGCTCGCCGCGCGTCGGCCGCTGCTTCGTGGCGGACCTCGGCGAAGGGTCGGCCGACGAGTACGCGCCGATCGGCAAGTACGACGTCCTGACCCCGGACCCGAACGACCCGCTGGCCCCGTGGACCATCCACCGCCTGATCGAGCAGGTCGCCGCGGTCCGCGACTTCGCCCGCGAGGAGCTCGCCGCCGGCCGCCCGCCCGTGGTCCTCATCATCGACTCTATGAGCGACGAGTGGGGCGTGCTGGTCGACGCGATCACGACGAAGGCGGCGCGCTCGGATGCCAACCAGCGCAAGCTGCGCGACGACCCGGCCGCGGAGGTCAAGGTCCCCAACCACCTGTGGAACGACGCCAACGCGAAGCACCGCCGGCTGATGACCCTCCTCCTCACGTTCCCGGGCATCGTCATCATCACCGCACGCGGCAAGGAGGTCGCCGAGATCCGCAACGGCGCCCCGGTCGAGGGATCGAAGGTCTGGAAGGTCGAGGGCCAGAAGAACCTCGCGTTCGATGCGACCTGCTGGATCCGCATGCACCGCAACGCCGGCGCGACCCTCGAGGGCGCCCGGTCGCTGTACGTCGGCGTCCGCCCTGGCCGCGACGCGCCGCGGCAGATGGACAAGCGTTGGGACGACGGCGGCCTCGAATGGTTCATCTTCGAGGCGTACAAGCTCGACCCGACCACCGCCCACGTTCGGGACCTGCGATCGGTCGCCGACGACGGCGAGCCGCTGCCCGAGCATCCCGCCCCGGCGCCCGCCCGCACGGCGCCCGCCCCCGCCCCGGCGGCCCCGGCGCTGCCCGCGGTCGACCCGTACAACTTCGTCGAGACCGTGGTGCGGCCCGCGTGGAACGACGCCGAGGGTCTGCGCACGGCGTACGCCGAGATCCTGGCGCGCGGCATGTTCGACGCGACCGTCATCGTGGGTGACGTCGTCACGAAGGTCGGCGAGCTGGTGCGGAACCGCGGCGCCGAGCTCGACGCCCGGGCCGCGGAGCAGCCCGCCGCCCCCGTGGCCGCCGCCCCGGAGCCCACTCAGGAGCCGCAGGCGCCCGCTCAGGGGCCCGCGGCCCCGCCGGCGGCCGAGGACCCGGTCGCCCGGGTGCTCGCCCTCGTGACGGCCGCGCAGACCGTCACGGACGTCCGCGCCGCGTGGGCGCTGTCCGGCGAGCTCGGCGTCCGCGGTGTCGGGGTCGTCGACGGCGAGCTCGGCGAGACCACGATCGGCACGCTCATCATGGGCCTGGGCGCCCGGCTCGAGCGCCAGGAGCGGGCCGCCGACCACGCCGAGCGGGCCGCCGGCGAGCAGGTCGGCGCCCGATAGCAGCGCGCCGCCGCTGCCCGCGCAGGGGATCCCCTAAACCTGCGCGGGCGGTGGTATGGACCACATCGAGGCATTCGCCATATGAACACCTTGTTTGTCCAATTACAGTCCCATCTGCACGGCCGCCCCGGTCCGTACAGCCACCCCTACCCACCCGGAGCCTCCCGTGCCCCCCGCCCTCGCGGCTACGCCGACACTCACGACGTCCGCCCGCCCGTCCCACCTGCGGGCTATCCAAACCGACATGACTGCCCCCACCACGCCACGCCGCCGCGGCCCCCGCCCAGACTCCCAGGCAGCACAGCTCGCCGTACGCATGAGCCGCGAGGAGCGCGCGTCGATCACCGCGGCCGCCGCCGCCGCTGGCCTCACCGTGCCGGCCTACCTGCTGGGCCTCCACGCCGCCGCGCGGCGTGCCGACGCCGCCGCGTCGCCCGCCGCGGATAGTCTCCGAAACGCAGAGGAGCCCGGCCCCAACAGGGACCGGACTCCTCACGCTAAGGCCGGACGCGCGATTGCAGTCGCCGCCGGCTGACTTCCCTTACCGATCTAGCTCCAAAGGAAGTACCCCGATGCTACGGCATACCCCCTGTCACACACCGGCAAACAAGGCCGTGGCGGCGATCGCCAAGTGATCATTCGCGCCCCGCACCGCGCGGGCTTCACGATCGTCGACAACAAGATCGCGCAGAGTCGAGACCTGTCCCGCCGCGCCAAGGGCCTGCTGCTCGAGCTGCTATCCCACACCGACGGATGGGCCACCGACAGCGACTCCCTGGCCGCGGCCGGCCCCGAGGGTCGCGACGCGATCCGCAAGACGCTGGCCGAGCTCGAGAGCCACGGCTACCTGCTCCGCCTGCGCCGCCAGGACGCCCGCGGCCGGTGGCGCACCGACAGCTACGTCTTCGACTCCCCGGTCCCGCCCGGCTTCGACCCGGTCGCGCTGCTGGACCCCACCCCGGACCCGCCGCAGTTATCCACAGGCCCCGGCGAGGACCCGGTGGAGGAGGACCCGGTCGACGAACGGCTGTTCGAGCACGCCGCGTTGTCGCAGGTCAAGCCGACGACTGGAAATCCGTCGTCGGTCGCTCCGACGACTGGCTCACCGACGACTGGAAAACCGTCCGTCGGTAGGCCAGTCGCTAAGAACAAAAAGACCAACCAAAAAACCAACGGGGTTGAGGCTGCTTCGTCCGTACAGGGTGCGCGGGCCGGCGACGCCGACGCCCCCCAGAATGGATCTCCGGCCTCGGCACCGGCTACGCCGGGCCGGCCGGACGGGTGGGACGAGTTCGGCCCCCTCGAGCCGAACTGCCGCGAGCACCGCGACGGCTACGGCGGCCCGTGCGCGCCGTGCGGCATCGCCCGCACCCGCTGGGCAGAGGCGCAGCCGAAGCGGGCCGCGAAGATCCGCCGCGAGCGCGCCGCTGCTGAGATCGAGGCTGACCGCCGAGACGCCGCACAGCGCGCCCGCGACGAGGACCAGGCACGACGCGCCGCAGAGGCCCGTGAAGCGATCCGCCGCGCCGCCGAGGAGCGACGGGCCGCCGAGGCGGCCGCGAGCCGCTCAGGGGCCACCCAGTGAGCCCCCGCGGCCCGTTCCTGCCCCGGGTGGCCCTCGGGGTCGACCCGGGAGGCGACAGCACCGGGTTCGCGGTCCGCGCCGGCGACCGGGTCCTGGCGCACGCCGTGGTCGCCCGCGACGGCGACGAGACCGGCCCCCGCGGACTGGGGATCGGCCCCCCACGCCCCGGCAGCTACCTGAGCGACGTCGCTGAGACGCTGGCCGAGCTCGCCGCCGAGCACGACCCCGACGTCGTCGGCATCGAAGGGCTGGTGAAGCCCAACCCGCACGCGAACCGCCGCAACGGCTCGAGCATCATCGACGTCCGCCCGCTGCTGGCGACCGCGCTGGTGCTGGGCCACCTAGCGGCGCGCTGCCCGGCCGCGGTGTGGGTGCCCCCGGGCGGGCACGGGTCGCTGCTCCTCGCGGCGTACCCCGCCGAACTGATCACGCCCGGCGAGCGCCGGCACGGCCTCAACCGGGCGGCCCCGCAGAACACGCCGCTGCGCCATGCCCGGTCGGCGTACGACGTCGCCGGCGCCGCTTCCTTGCTGGCACGATTGCGGGCAAGCCAACACGCCGGCACGCAACCCGGCTAGCCAACCCGCCTAGCGTCCGCTAGTCTGGCAATCTAGCCCCCGGGGTGACGGCCCCGCGGCACACCTACTCAGGAGAGACATGACCAACGAACTACGCGAGATCCTCGAGCTCACGCTTGAGCAGCAGCGCATCAAGCGGCTGATCGACTTGCGCCGCGCGAAGCTCGACCAGTTCGCCCGCGACGAGCTCGAGCGCACCGGTGCGGCCCCGACGTGGAAGATCCGCGGACTCGGGACCATCCGGCTCGACGGCGCCGGCGTGGACCCGGAGCCGATCGCCTACATCGCCGACGAGAACGCGCTTGCGTCCTACGTCGCCGAGCGCACCCCGACCGAAGCGATCGCGACGATCGTCGTGCCGGCCGGCAAGCTCGCCGAAGCGCTCGAGGCCCTCGGGTACGCCGGCATCGAGCCCGAGCGGTCGACCGTGGTCGCCCGGTCGCACCAGGCAGCCGCCGTGCTGGCGTCCGCGACCCTGGTGCTCGACGACGACGCCGACGCCGTCGACGGCGCCGCCCCGAAGTACCTCGCCGTCGACCCCGACGGGCAGGTCATCCCCGGCGTGGCCGGCCGCCTGACCGACCCGCAGCCCCGCCTGGTGGTCGTGGCCGACAAGGAGGCGAAGGCCGCCGTGATCGCGGCCGCCGACGCCGAGCTCGAGACCGACGCCGAGACCGACGCCGAGACCGCCCATGAGGCGCCGGCCGACGCCGACGCCGCAGCCGAGGCGGGCGCAGCGTGACCGCGTACGCGAACAGCCGCGAGCGCCTCGCCGAGCACAGCGGCGGCGCCCTGACCGGCATCGACATGGCCCTGTCCCTCGAGCACACCGCCGAGCTGGCCCCGGACCTCTCTGAGATCCTCGGGCGGCGCACGGACTCGGTGCTACTCAGGCACGTCGACCACAACGAAGACACCGCCGTCACGGCCCGCCTGTACCGCGACGACGTCGCCTGGTTGCACGCGCAGCTGGGCGCCCTGCTCGACCTACTGACCACCCCGGAGGAGCACCACCATGGCCGGTGAAACCGTCATCACCGTCGTCGGGAACCTTGTCGACGACCCCGAGCTCCGCTTCACGCCGTCGGGCGCAGCGGTGAGCAACTTCCGCATCGCCTCGACCCCGCGGACGCTCGACAGGCAGACGAACGAGTGGAAGGACGGCGACGCCCTGTTCCTCACCTGCAACGTCTGGCGTCAGGCAGCCGAGAACGTTGCCGAGTCGCTGCAGCGCGGCATGAGGGTCATCGTCCAGGGCCGCCTCAAGCAGCGCAGCTATGAGACCCGCGAGGGCGAGAAGCGCACCGTCATGGAGCTCGAGGTCGACGAGGTTGGCCCCGCCCTGGCGTTCGCCACCGCGAAGGTGTCCCGCGCGGCCCGTCAGGGCGGCGGCAGCTACGGCACCGCCCCGCAGTCCGCCGGCGCCGACCGCCCGTGGTCCGGCGCCCCCGCGACCGGCGCCCCCGCGACCGGCGGCGCCGACCCGTGGGCGACCCCGCCCGCCGGCCGGCCCGCGCCCGCCGGCGGCGACCAACCGTTGGATTCGAGGATATCACTTACGACACGGAGAGTGTAAGGGAAGTCTTCAGGAATCTGACCCTTGATACCGCGCCATGCA
>JAZQNT010000552.1:0-5671 GCA_045627505.1 Nocardioides sp. | reverse complement strand
GCGTTCGGTCGGGGTCGAGGGAGCTGAAGACCTGAAGCGTTTCCGCGAGACAATCTCGGCAATCTTCGAGGTGACGCGCGACCCCGTCTCCGTCATCCGCCTCCCGAAGCAGCTCGACGAGGAGGTCGCCCGCCTCCACCTCGGCAGCCTGGGCGTGAAGCTCACCACTCTCACCGACGTGCAGGCCGAGTACCTCGGCCTCGACGTCGCCGGGCCCTACAAGCCCGAGCACTACCGCTACTGACGCCTGCGCGTCGCACCACGAGACCCGTCCGGACCTGTCCGGGCGGGTCTCGCTGCGCTTGCGGCTCGGTGCCGCTGCCCCTCCGATGCCGGGAGTGGCATTTCGCGAAGGCGTCCCGTCGTGCCCGCGGGTGGCACAATGACCTGCGTGAATGCCCACACTCCCGATTCGCCTGCGCGCGGAACCGTGCTGGTCGTCGACGACGACGCAGCGCTGGCCGAGATGCTGACCATCGTGCTGCGCCAGGAGGGTTTCGAGACCCACATGGTCACCCGCGGTGACCTCGCTCTCGCGGCCTTCCGTGACCACCGTCCCGACCTGGTGCTGCTCGACCTGATGCTGCCCGGCAAGGACGGGATCGACGTGTGCAAGGAGATCCGCGCCGAGTCCGGTGTCCCGATCGTCATGCTGACGGCGAAGTCCGACACGGTCGACGTGGTGCTGGGCCTCGAGTCGGGGGCCGACGACTACGTCGTCAAGCCGTTCAAGCCCAAGGAGCTCATCGCCCGCATCCGTGCCCGGGTCCGGCGCCTCAACGCTCCGGTGGGCGAGAACCTCGCCGTGGGTGACCTCACCATCGACGTGGCCGGGCACCAGGTGATGCGTGGGGACGAGGAGATCTCCCTGACGCCGCTGGAGTTCGACCTGCTCGTCTGCCTGGCGCGCAAGCCCTGGCAGGTCTTCAGCCGCGAGGTGCTGCTGGAGGAGGTCTGGGGGTACCGTCACGCCGCCGACACCCGCCTGGTCAACGTCCACGTGCAGCGCCTGCGGGCGAAGGTGGAGCACGACCCGGAGAATCCGGAGATCGTGTTGACGGTCCGCGGCGTCGGCTACCGGGCCGGCAAGGTCACCCAGTGATGCACCCAGTGATGCACCCAGCGACGCATCCGATGACTGCCTGACCATGCCGCGACGCGACCCTGGGGGAGGGAGCCTCCGCGCACGCGTGGGAGCGCCGTTCGCCCACGTCCTGCGGCTCTGGCGGCGCTCGCTCCAGGTGCGGGTGGTCGCCAGCACCGTGATCATGACGGTCGCGGTGACCAGCGTGTTGGCCTGGTACCTGGTCCGCACCAGCCGGGACGGGCTGCTGGACCAGCGGGTCGAGCGGGTGGTCGCCGAGGCCCAGACCGAGACCAGCGAGGCCGTCTCCCGGCTGCAGTCGACCCCCGGGACCGACATCGACGTCTCCTCCCAGCAGCTCGACCTGGTCCAGCCCATCATCAACCGGGGCGCTGTCCGTGGTTTTGCCGTGGTGCTGGCCCTGCCGCAGGAGGACGGGCAGTCCCTGGCGATGGGCGGGGCCACCTACAGCGAGCACCTCGACATCGCCAGCGTCCCGAGGTCGCTGCAGCGGCACGACGAGGGTCCCACCGCCTGGACCTACACCGACATCAGGGCCACCGGGCCACTCGCCGGTGTGACGCCGGGCCCGGGCGTGGCGGTCGCCACGCACGTGGTGCTGCCGGCCGACGGTCGCACCTACACCCTCTACTACCTCTTCCCGCTCGCCGAGCAGGAGGAGACCCTCGACCTGGTCAAGCGCGCGGTCCTGACCGCGGGCGGCTTCCTGGTGGTGCTGGTGGGCGCCGTGGCATGGCTGGTCGCGCGTCAGGTGGTGACCCCGATCAGGCTGACCCGTCGTGTCGCGGAGCGCCTCGCCTCCGGCCAGCTGCAGGAGCGCCTGCAGGTCAAGGGCGAGGACGACATCGCACGTCTGGCGGTGTCCTTCAACCAGATGGCCTCCAACCTGCAGCGCCAGATCCTCCAGCTCGAGGAGTTGAGTCGGATGCAGCGCCGCTTCGTCTCCGACGTCTCGCACGAGCTGCGCACCCCACTCACCACCGTGAAGATGGCGGGCGAGGTGCTGCACGACGCCCGCGACGAGATGGACCCTGTCACCGCGCGGTCGGCGGAGCTGCTGCACACCGAGATCGAGCGCTTCGAGGCGCTGCTGACCGACCTCCTGGAGATCTCCCGGTTCGACGCCGGTGCCGCCGCCCTCGAGTTGGGCGACGTCGACCTCGTGGCGGTCGCCCGGTCGGTGGCCGAGTCGTGTGCACCGCTGGCCGAGCGGCGCAACACCCGCGTGGTCGTGGAGGCGCCCGACGGTCCTGCACTGGCCGAGGCGGACGTGCGTCGGGTCGAGCGGATCGTGCGCAACCTCGTCACGAACGCCATCGACCACTCCGAGGAGAAGGACGTCGTGGTCCGGATCGGCCATGACGACAACGCCGCGGCGCTCACCGTCCGCGACCACGGGGTGGGTCTGGGGCCGGGGGAGTCGGCCATGGTGTTCAACCGGTTCTGGCGCGGCGACCCCGCCCGGGCCCGCACCAGCGGGGGCACGGGCCTGGGCCTGTCGATCTCCCTGGAGGACGCGCGTCTGCACGGGGGGTGGCTGCAGGCGTGGGGCCGACGTGGCGAGGGGGCGCAGTTCCGGCTGACCCTCCCGCGGCACTCCGGGGTGCCGCTGCGCCACAGCCCGCTCCCGCTCGTCCCGGTGGACGAGGGGGATGCCGGATGAGTCTTCTGACCAGCCGTCGGAGGGGCCGGGGGGCGGATCGTGGCCTCGGCCCAGTGCTCGGTCCAGCGCTGGGCCCGGTACTCGCCATGGTGCTCGCCCTCGCCATGGTGCCGGTGCTGAGCTCCTGTGTCCGGATGCCCGACGAGGGCCCCGTGGTCGAGACCAGTTCCACCGTGGAGAAGAGGGACGAGGGCAGTGGCACTGCCTACGAGCCGCCGCTCCCGGCCGAGGACGCCTCTCCGCGTGAGGTCGTCCTCGGTTTCCTCGAGGCCATGAAGGCGACGCCGGTGAGTACGTCGGTGGCGGCCAAGTTCCTCACCGCAGGGGCCAGGCAGAGCTGGCGCCCCCGGGACGCCACCGTCACCTACCGCGGCCTCACCGCCCCCGGTGACTCCACCGAGGTGTCGTTGTGGGCCAACTCGGCGCACCGGTACGACGCGCACGGTGCCTGGGTGGGCAAGCTCGACGAGGAGGAGTCGCAGCTGAGGTTCCGGGTGGTGCGGGAGGGCGGGCAGTGGCGCATCGACCAGCTGCCCGACGCCCTGCTGGTGCCCGAGACCTGGTTCACCGCCAATTTCGAGAGGTCACTGGTCTTCTTCCTCGAGCCGACCGGCCGGATGCTGGTGGGCGAACCGGTGCACGTCCCGGGAGGGGAGCAGCAGGCCACCCACCTGGTCCGGGCCCTGCTCGCCGGGACCTCCGGCCGGGCCGAGGGCGTGCTGCGCACCGCCGTGCCCTCGGGCCTCTCGCTGGCCCTCAACGCGGTCCCGGTGGACCAGGCGGGCACCGCTCGCCTGGAGTTCACGGGTCCCGTGGACACCCTGGCGGACGGGGTGGGCGAGCAGCTGACCGCGCAGCTGGCATGGACCTTGAGCCAGGTGCCCCGGGTCCGCTCGATGCGGGTGACCCTCAACGGTGAACCGGTGAAGTTCTCCTCCGGGGCACTTGAGGTGCCGGTGGACGTCGACGGCGAGTTTGCCCCGTGGGGCCCGAACCCCGAGACCCGTACCTTCGCGTTGGCGTCCGGCCGCCTGCACCGCGGAGGCCTCGACTCGCTCGAGCCCACCACGGGCCCGTTCGGCACGACCGCCGTCGGACTGGGCCAGGTGTCGGTCTCCCTCGACGGGAACGAGGCGGTGGGCGTCAGCCTGGACGGGGCCAGCCTGCTGCGTACCAGGGTCGAGGACGCCGACGCCGAGGTGGAGACGCTGCTCAGCGGCCGGACCGGACTGCTCGACCCCGTGCACGACGCGACGGGCCGGATCTGGGTGGTCGAGCACGCCCGGGACGGTGCCCGTGTCCTGCTGGTGCGTCCCGGGGCGCCGGGGAAACCCGGGGAGGTGGAGGAGGTCACGGTGCCCGGAGTCACGGGGCGGGCCAGGGTGACCGGACTGCTGGTCTCGGCTGACGCGACCCGTCTGGTCGCCGTCGTCCGGGAGCCTGACGACGGCGACGTCCTGGTGAGCGCCCGCCTGGCGCTGGACCTCTCCAAGGGGGGACGGTTCAGGGGGCGCCACACCCGGCGGATCCCGCTCGACCTCCCCCGCAGCGAGCGTGTCCTGGACCTGACCTGGGCGGAGGGGGACGGCGTCGGAGTGCTCGTGCGTCGCTCCCCGGACCTGTCAGAGGTGCGGTTGCTGGCCGTCGAGGGTGCCCCGAGCACCACCACGTCGAGCGGTTCGTTCCGGATCCGTCCGGGGGGACGGGGCCTGGCCATGTCGCAGGTCACCGGCCTGGCGACGTACGTCTACGCCGGCCAGTCGGTGCGTGACCTCAAGAAGCCGGCGACGGTGCTGCCGCTGCTCCCCGCCGACGTCACCTGGTTCGGCTACGCAGGCTGACGGCGTCCACAGCTCGCCCTCACGGCCGGGACCATGGGGGTCGGTGCACAGGGTGGGTCCCGTCCGCCCCCGCTGGGTCTCGAGGCACGCTGCGATGGCGTCATGCCCGCTCACCTGTCCGCACCGCCACCGCGCTGGTTCACCTCCGGCCTCGCCGACCTGCTGTGGGGGAGTCGGTGCGTGGGCTGCGGGACGCCGGGGCCGGCGCTCTGCCCCCGGTGCCCGTTCGCAGATCGGCCGCAGTGGGTGGACTCGCCTGCCCACGACCGGGTGCTGGCGGCCGGTACCTACTCGGGAGCCCTGCGGGCGGCGATCCTCCGGCACAAGGAGGACGGGGTCAGGGAGTTGGCCGCGCCCCTGGGTGATTTGCTGGGGGATCTGCTGGCTGACGGCCTGCAGCACGTGGTGGGCCAAGCCGAGGCCCCCTTCGAGACCCCCTCCGTGCGGGCCGTGACCCTTCTCGTGCCCGTGCCCAGTCGGGCCGCAGCGGTACGCGCTCGGGGCGACGACCCCTGGCGACGCGTGACGGTGCGGGCGGTGCGGGCCCTGCGCTCCCGTGGCGTGGAGGCGCGTCTGGCGCCGGTGCTGCGGATGCGGAGCGGTGTGGTCGACCAGGCCGGTCTCGGCCCCGTGGAGCGCCGCAGGAACCTGTCCGGGGCCATGGGCGTCGCGTCGTCCCGGCTCGGACGCCTCGCAGGCCGCCCGGCGCGGGTGGTGCTGTGCGACGACGTCCTCACCACCGGGGCGACCCTGGCGGAGGGGGTCCGCGCGCTGAGCGCGGTGGGGATGCGCCCGCACCTGTGCGTTGCCCTCGCACGGGTGGTGCCCGAGGCCAGGAGGCGCCCGGAGCCGTGATCTGTATGACCAGCATGACCCAGGCATGAACGGCGTGACCCGGACGGCGCATGCCCGATGCTGGGTGGGCGAAATGAGTAGGTGCGGACGTGGTGGCTGGCTGGCTGGCGGCTGGCTAGGCGGGATGGTGACGCTCGGAGGCCGGACTTTTTCCACGCATGTGGGCCGGTCCCGTGACGACCTCACCAGTCCGGGGATAAGTCGGAG
>JAZQNT010000551.1:0-28657 GCA_045627505.1 Nocardioides sp. | reverse complement strand
TGATCCCCCCGGTGACCGGAGCTCGGCCCTGGTGACGCACGAAGGGCCCCGCCACGTGGCGGGCCCCTTCGTCTCGTCCGTGACCCGGGGTGGGGTCGGGCTCAGTGAGCGACCGGCGCGTCCAGTGCCGCGCCGCCACCGGACGCCAGCGCCCTGGCGGCGTCGTCGTCGTAGGTGTTGCGGATCTTGAGCGCGACGCCTATGCAGATGAACAGCGGCGGCAGGAGGATCAACATGGCGAACTGCAGCGAGTCGGCGCTGCTCAGGTCGAACTGCCCCTTGAGGAAGGTCGAGGTCCAGCCGATGAGCAGCGGACCCACCGAACCGCCGAGCGTGACCAGGAAGGTCAGGACGGCGAAGCCCATGCCGCGACCGTTGGCCGGCAGGACGTCGGCGTTGGCGGCGGTCATGTTGGGGATGGCGGCAGCGAAGCCGATGCAAGCCACGGCGATCATGGCCGAGCGGACGGTGACGCCCGGCAGCAGCACGGTGCCGGTCAGGCCGAGGGCGCCGACGAGCAGGAAGACGGCCGAGACGTTGATGCGCCAACCGCGGCGCAGACCGTGGTACTTGTCGCCGAACTTCGAGCCCAGAACGATGCCGATCACGATGCCGGTACCGCCAACGGCACCGGACAGGGTGGCTCCGGTCGCCTCGCTGACGCCCTCGACGCGGTGCAGGAAGGTCGGGACCCAGTAGAAGAGTCCGGCCACGCCCAGGGAGAGGCAGGCCAGTGCCACGGTGACGCCACGCAGGGTGGGGATCCGGAGCAGGTCCGCCGTCTGGGCCCAGATGCTGCGCTGGTCGGTGACGGTCTCGCGCTGCGAGGCCTCGATGTTGCCGGTGCGGGCGTGCTCGATGCGGTCGCCGAGGCCGCGGATCGGGTCCTTGACCGTCAGCACGATGGCGGCGACCAGGACGCCGGGGACCGCGGCGATGAAGAAGACGGTCTGCCAGTTGAACGCCTCGGCGATCGCACCACCGAGGATGACGCCGGCGGGCAGGCCCATGTAGTAGCCGGCGCGCTCGAAGCCGTACGCCTTGGCCCGGCTGCGGGCGGGGTAGTAGTCCGCGAGCAGCGAGGAGCCGGGCGGGTTGTAGAGCTGGCCGGCGCCGCCGATGATGATGCGGATGATGAAGAACATCATGAAGCCGGTCGCCAGGCCGCTCGCGATGGAGCACAGGGCCCAGATCAGCACCACGATGGCGATGGTGACCACGCGCGGGGCGCGGTCAGCCAGACGGCCCGCAGGGAGCACCAGCAGGGCGCCCGCGACTGAGGCGGCGGTGGGGATGGCCCCGGCCCAGGCGTCGCTGAAGCCGAAGTGCTCCTGGATCTGGGGGAGGGCGCCGGCGATCAGGTTGACCTCGACGCGGTCGATGAACGCCACGAGGGCGATCACGATGGCCGGCCACCACCCGAACGGGGCGTCCTTGTTGGGGTCGACGAGCACCGCGGGCTTGCGCGGGAACGCCTTGATCTCGAAGGGGGCGGCGACCGTGGTCGTCCCGCTGGCCTCGGCTGGGGACACGTCCTGGGACATGGAGCCTCTTTCCGACGTCTGGTGATGAGGGGGGCTGCGCTGTGGCAAGATTAGGACAGATCGTATCGGATATATAGGAGGCGTTGTGTCGCTTCGCGTAGCAGCTGTTCAGTTCGCCGTCACCGAGGACGTCGAGGAGAACCTCGCCACCGTCCTGCGGATGACCGACGAGGCCGCGGCGACGGGTGCCAGGGTGGTCGTCCTGCCCGAGTTCAGCAACCACGTCTCGTGGTACTCGGGTCGCGAGCACTCCGCCAGCAAGGCCCTGACCCTGGACGGCCCCTTCCTGGCCGCGGTCGGCGCCAAGGCCAAGGAGCACGGCATCTACCTCATGGTGAACGTGACCCTGAAGCGCGAGAACGACCGCCTCAGCGGTTCCAACGTGCTGTTCTCCCCCGAGGGAGAGGTCCTCTCGGTGAGCGACAAGCAGGTGCTCATGGGTTCCGAGCGCGACCACTTCGACGGCGCGATCGACCGTGTGCCGCTGGTGAAGACCGACGTCGCCACCTTCGGCCTCTACTCCTGCATGGACGGCGTCATCAACGAGACCCCGCGCATGCTCGCCCTGGACGGCGGCACCGTGCTGCTGAACTCCATCAACTCCTTCGCCCTCGACGAGGCGACCCTGCACGTCCCGGTGCGCGCGGTCGAGAACAAGGTCTGGATCGTGGCCGCCAACAAGGTCGGCCCCCTGGTTCCGGCTCACTCCATCGAGGCTGTCGCGGCCAAGGTCGGCGTCCCGGTCGAGCGCCTGCACGGCGTCGGTGAGGCCCAGATCGTGGCTCCCGACGGCACCGTGGTCGCCATGGGGCCGAAGACCGGCGAGGCCGTCGTGGTCGCCGACATCGACGTCGACCTCGCCCTGGACAAGAAGCGCAAGGACGGCACCGACGTCTTCGCCTCCCGTCGTCCCGAGCTCTACGCGCCGATCGCTGAGGCGCCCAAGGGCCGCCAGCACGGCCCCGGTGCCGCCAAGGTGGACGCGGTGGCGGTGACCCCGCGCGCCGGGGAGTCCGTCGCCGACCTGCTGGACGAGGCCCTGGCCGGCACTCCCGGCCTGGTCGTGCTGCCGGAGCTGGCCGCGCACGAGGGCGGTCTTGTGACCGGTGCGTTCGACGAGCGCCTGTCGGCCGAGGCGATCGCCGCCAGGCTCGCGGGCACGCAGACCCTCGTGGTCACCACCGTTGCGGAGGACGGAAAGCACGTCGGCCTCGTCATCGGTGCCGATGGCGTCATTGCACGCCAGGTGCAGCTGCACCGCTCCGAGCGTCACGCCGGATGGGTGACCAAGCTCGGTGACGAGGTCACCGTGGTGGAGACCGGTTTCGGACGCCTCGGCGTGGTGGTCGGCGACGACAACCTGTACCCCGAGACCTACCGTCTGGTTGCCTTCGAGGACGCCGACGTCGTCGCCGCGCCGTTCACGCCTGAGGCCCGCGTCGACCTGGACCCGCTGCTGCTCGAGCGCGCCGCCGAGAACCGTCTGAACCTCGTGGTTGCAGGACGTGCGGTGGGGGACGTGCCCGGTGGCATGGTCGTCCCGCTGTCTCCGAACTTCACCCTGTGGGGTGCGGGCTGGGAGCGCCCGTTCGACGGCGTGATCTCGCGTCCGGAGCCGGTGATCGAGGATGCCGGTCTGGTCGCGGCTGTGCTGCGTCCCGAGTGCGCGACCAACCGCTTCGTCTCCAAGGGCACTGACGTGGTCGACGGCCGCCCGTGGAACCTGGCCCAGTCGATCGTGCGTCCGCTGGCCTGACGTTCACGAGCAACACGAAAAAGGGCCGCCCCTCGGGGCGGCCCTTTTCGTTCCTCCCTGGCCCGGCGTGGTGCGGCCGGAGCGAGGGGCGTCTCAGCTCTCGCTCTCCCGGGCGGCGAGGGCCTGGAGGAGTGCGGTCTCCGAGGAGTCCAGGTGGGCGATCCAGGCGTCGCGCAACTCGTCGGTCTTGCCCGCCTTCGCCAGCTCGAGGATCTGCTGGTGCTCCTGGATGCGCGCCCTGGTCCGCTCCGGTCCGCGGTCGATGTCGCGGAGCAGGAGGTGCAGGTAGCGGTCGGAGGAGGTCCAGAGCATCTCCAGCACCCGGCGGTCGGCCGTGCCCAGCGCGTTCTCGAGGAACGCGTAGTGGAAGGCGTGGTGCACCTCGGCCAGGCGCGACGCCTCGCGCTCGACGGTCCGGTACTCCTCCATCGCCTCCTCGGCGGCAGCGAGCGCCGCCGCGTCGATGAAGGGCACGGCGCGCACCACGAGGTCGCCCTCGAACAGGCGGCGCAGGGCGTAGATGTTGACCAGGTCTTCCTGGCTCAGCGAGGCGACGACGGCGGAGCGACCCGGGCGCAGCGACACCACGCCCTCGCTCTCCAGGCGGCGCAGCGCCTCACGTACCGGGATGTGGCTGACGTCGAACTCCTTGCAGAGCTCGACGATGCTCACCGTCGACCCCGGGGCGATGTCTCCGTTGAGAATCGCGCGGTGCAGTTCCTCGGTGACTCGGTCCACCAGGGAACGGTGGCTGATCGAGCGCACTCGGGAGTCGGTGCGGGGTCTCATGGGCGGTGTCATCTCCGAGCTCAAGGGAAATCGTTCCTCACGATCATATAGGGATGGGACCCTGAGCCATCACCACAAACTTCGGGGTCTGACTGTCGAGTAGAACAGATATCGTATATTCTTCTATGGAGATAGGAGGTGCCCATGGTTGATCCGGCGACGTTCCGGAACGTGATGGCTCAGTGGCCCAGCGGCGTGACCATCGTGACCACCCTTGACGCCGAAGGCGAGCGCAAGGGCATGACTGCCAGTTCGTTCTCGAGCGTGAGCGCAGAACCCCCACTGGTCTCCGTGTGCCTGGTGAAGTCGTTGTACACGCACAAACTCATTTCTGAGTCGGGCGTGTTCGGCGTCAACTTCCTGGCCAAGGACCAGATGGAGGTGGCCCGGCGCTTCGCGGGCATGATTCCCGCCGAGGACCGCTTCGAGGGCGAGGACTGGACGATCGCGGAGACCGGTGTCTCCCTGCTCGACTCCGCACTCGGATGGGTCGACTGCCGCATCGTGCACGAGTACGACGGCGGGGACCACACGATCTTCGTCGGCGAGGTCGTGGCCGCGCACAACGCGCGTCGCGCCGCGCCGCTGCTCTACCACTCCCGTGGTTGGGGTCAGTTCGCCGACGTCCTCCCGGACGTGGCCACGCTGTCCGACTCGGGCACGGTCTCCCTCCTCCAGGGCACCGGGCTGGCCGACGAGGTCGCCGGAGCCGTCGCGGAGATCACCGACGCAGGGGTCCGCCTCCGCGTCGCCGACCTCACCGGCGGCATTGACCAGGACGCAGTTCTGGGTGCCGTCCCCTGGCCGGCCGACCGGGGCCGCACCACCGCCCTGGTGGACGACCGGATCCAGGCGCAGAAGGCACTGGACGCCGGAGTCGGCCTGGTCGAGATGCTCCTGGACCCGGCTGACCAGGTCGGGCTCGAGCGGACGCTGGCCTGCGTGGACGGCATCGCCGACCGCGTCGCGGTGGAGCTGCTCGACCCGTTCACCGCCGCACGTCACGACCTCGTCGTGGACGCGGTGGAGAAGCTCAAGGGTGCCGGGGTGAAGGAGATCTGCCTGCCCGACGCGGGTGGGCGTGCCACTGCCCTCGACGTCCGGTCCCTCCTCCAGGAACTCGTACCGATGTCGCGTCCGACCTCGTTCCGCATCCGTCTCGACGGCGGCGACCGACTCGGACTCGTCAAGGGCCTCACCGCACTCAAGAGCGGTGCGCGTGACTTCGACACCGCCCTCGAGACGCTGCACGACTCCGCAGCGGTCGAGGACCTGATTCGCCTGCTCGGCACCCTCGACGTGGATTCCACCGTTGACGGGAAGGCCATCACGGCCCTGGCCGAGCGCCTGAGCAACATCCAGACCACCACCATCCCGGCCGATGACGACCGGGCGACCGTAGGAGCTGCAGGATGACCACCAAGCTGACCGCCGAGCGCCTCTTCCCCGACCTGACTGCCGCCGAGCGTGAGCGCATGGAGCGCGTCGAGAAGGTGCTCCCCGTCATCAAGGCATCCGCCCAGGAGGCCGACGAGAAGGGTGCGCTGCCGCAGAGCACGCTGGACGCCCTCGCCGAGTCCGGCCTCCTCGGCCTCGTCGTGCCCGAGGAGTTCGGCGGACTCGGTGGAGGTCTGCGCGACCTTGCCGCGACCACCTACGCCCTGGGCACCGTCTGTGGATCGACCGCCCTGGCGTTCTTCTTCCACTGCTCCTCGTCCTCGCGCGGCATGCTGCCGCTGGCCGCCCTCGAGGCCGGCCTGTACAACGACGAGGAGGCGCCCGAGGTGCGCGCCTTCGCCGAGAAGGTCCTCACCCTGATGGGCCGCGACAAGAAGGCCGTCGGCAACTTCGCCTCCGAGGCCGTCAAGGCGTCCAACGCCAACGTCCTCATCCAGACCACCGCGACCCGCACCGAGGGCGGTTGGCTGCTCAACGGGCTCAAGTCCTTCGGTTGCCTGTCCGGCTCGGCCGACTACTACCTGGTCACCGCCCGCCGCGACGACATCGAGGGTCTCGACGCCCTCACGCTGTTCCTGGTGCACCGCGACACCGTGGGCGCCAAGCCGCGTGACCCGTGGATCGGTCTGGGCATGCGTGCCTCCGACAACCACGGCCTGGTCATGGAGAACGCCTTTGTCCCCGACGAGCTCGCGCTCGCCGTGCCGGGTGGCTTCTCCCGTGCGACCACCATGTCGCGTGGCTCGTGGGTCGGCAACCAGATCGCCATCGCGGCCATCTACGCCGGTATCGCCCAGGGTGTCTGGGACTTCGCCATGGGCCGCGTGATGAACGCCAAGTTCGCCGACACCGGCAAGCCGATCGCCTCCTCCGAGATGCACCAGGTGATGATCGGCAACGGTGAGCGCCACCTGGCCGAGGCGCACCTGTGGCTCAACCGCCAGGTGCTGCTGGAGGCCTCCGAGCCGCCGATCCTGCCGAAGAACGAGGTCGTGCAGTCGTGGAAGCTCGCCAAGGGCGCCATCACCGAGCACGCCCACGAGGTTGCCCTCACCGCCCTCAAGATGTGCGGCACCTCCGGTGCCCTCATGGGCAACGAGATCGGTCGCGCCGTCCGTGACACCACCATGGGCCTGGTCCAGGCGTTCCCCGCGGAGCGCGGCAAGCTGGACCTGGCCAAGATGATCGTCGACGGCCAGGGCATTGCCGGTCTGGGTACCACCGACACGATGAAGAAGGACTGACCGCAGTGACCGACGTTTCCTTCACCCGCGAGAACCTCGTTCTCCCGGAGTCGATCGAGATCATCGACGGCGAGGTGCGTGTCCCGGAGCTCGAGCTCGAGCTCGTGCTGGAGGACAACTTCACCGGCGAGAGCCTGGCGAAGGCGAAGGCTTCCTCGGACGCCTCCCTCGAGGCTGCGCTGGCTGCTGCCCAGCGCGTGCACGAGCAGGGCTCGTGGTTCGACCTCGGGATCGAGCGCCGTGCCGAGATCCTCGACAAGATCGGTGTCGCGCTGGCCGCGGACGCGCCGCGCCTGGCGGCCCTGGAGTCCTTCGCGACCGGCGCTCCGATCAAGCAGACCTCGGTGGTCGGGTTCATCACGTCGGCCGCCTTCCACCTGGCGGCGCAGACGATCCGCAACGGAGCACTCTTCAGCACGGAGACCTCGGACGCCGGGCACACCGTGGAGGTGCACCACTTCCCCCTGGGACCGGCGCTGAACCTCGTGCCGTGGAACGCACCGGCTCCGATGGCGGCGCACAAGACGGCCAGCTCCCTGGCCGCAGGTGCTCCCACCATCCTCAAGCCGAGTGAGTACGCCCCGTACGCCACCACCGAGGTGGGCCGGATCATCCACGAGGTGCTCGTGGCGGAGGGTGCCCCTGCCGGCACCTTCCAGCTGATCCAGGGTGGCGCCCGCCAGGGCGGCATCGCGGTCTCCGACCAGCGCGTGCGCGCCGTCTCGTTCACCGGCGGACTCGTCGGTGGTTCGGCGATCGCTGCCCAGTGCGCGGCGAACTACACCTCGCTCCAGCTCGAGCTGGGTGGCAACAACCCGCTGGTGATCCTCCCCGACACCGACACCAAGGTGGCAGCCCGCGCGGCGGTCGACCTGATGACCACCATGAACGGTCAGTGGTGCCGGGCCCTGGGTCGCCTGATCCTGCCTGCCGACCGGGCCGACGAGATCGTCGACGCGGTGCTCACCGAGCTGGCCGAGATCAAGGCGGGCGACCCTCTCGACCCCGCCACCGAGTTCGGTCCGATCGTCCACTCGATCCACCGCGGTCGGCTGGACGAGGCCATCGAGGAGCGCGTGGCCGCCGGGGGAGTGGTGCGCTCCAGCACCCCGGTCCCCGACGACAAGCAGTTCCTGGCCCCGACCCTGCTGGTCGGCGTCTCGGACGAGGCCAGCCGCGAGGAGGTCTTCGGACCGGTGGCCACGGTGCACACCTACGCAGACGACGACGAGGCCGTGGCGATCGCCAACGGCACGCCGTTCGGTCTGGAGGGCTACGTCTTCGGTGAGGACACCGAGCGTGCCCTGGGCGTGGCCCGCCGTATCCGCGCCGGTGAGGTCAAGGTCAACGGTTCGACGATCATGAGCCTGCACCTGATGACCCCGCGTCCGGCGTGGGGCCTCTCCGGCATGGGCGAGGAGGGCACGGTCGAGACCATCCGCATCTTCACCGGTGCCCAGGTCGTGGGCCTCGAGGGCGCGTTCGCGCTGCACCGCTCGTGAGCGCTGCCATGACTGCCACCCAGCAGGAGGAGGTCTCCGTGGCGGAGACCTTCTCCCGGGAGAACCCGGCCCGGATCGACGAGATCGTCGGGACCGTCACCTTCACCACGCCCACCGAGGTGGACGACGCGGTGCGCAGCGCCGCTCGTGCGCAGCGGGAGTGGGCACGCGTGCCGCTCGCCGAGCGTGCCGAGGCGCTGCGGGCGGCGGCTGACGCCGTCGTTCCCCACCTCGACGCCATCGGTGAGCTGATGGCCCGGGAGACCGGCAAAGTGCTCGGCGACGCCAAGGGCGAGGCCACCTTCGCCGTTGCGGTGATGCGGCACTACGCCGGCCGCGCCGCGGAGATCCTGGCGCCGGAGGTCAGCGACGACGAGCGCGGCCGCCTGGTGGTCAACCACCGGCCGTTCGGCGTGATCGGTGCGATCACGCCGTGGAACGCGCCCATCATCCTGACCCTGCTCAAGGTCGCCCCGGCGGTCGTCGCGGGCAACTCCATCGTGATCAAGCCGTCGCCGTTCGCCCCGTTCGCGGTGCAGCGGTTCCTGGAGATCGTGGCGGAGCACCTGCCTGCCGGACTGGTACAGGTGGTCCAGGGGGACGTCGAGACGGCGACCGCGCTGGTGGGGCATGCGGGCGTCAACCGCATCGCCTTCACCGGTGGTGACGGTGCGGGCCGAGCGATTGCCTCGCTGGCCGGGCGCACGCTCACCCCGAGCGTCCTGGAGCTGGGCGGCAACGATGCCGCGATCCTGCTCGCGGACGTGGACCTGACCGACGAGGCTGCGGAGCGCCTGGTGATGGCGGTCTTCGCCACCTCGGGTCAGGTCTGCATGGCGATCAAGCGGCTCTACGTCCATCGTTCGCGGTTCGACGAGGTGGTCACCAAGCTGCAGGAGGCCGCGTCCCGTGCGGTCCACCTGGGTGATCCGCTGTCGCCGGGCGCCACTGTCGGACCGGTCGTGAACGCCGCGTCCCGTGCCCGACTCGAGCGCTTGCGGGCCACGGTCGTGGAGGCCGGGGGAGAGCTGGTCGACATCGGGACCGTGGTCGAGGGCACCGACCTTGAACGTGGCCACTACGTGCGCCCGGCCTTGGCCCTGGGCCTCTCCGACGACCACCCGGTGGTCGCCGAGGAGCAGTTCGGCCCCTTGCTGCCGGTGCTCCCCTTCGACGAGGTCGACGAGGTGGTGGCGCGAGCCAACGCCGGCGACCTCGGCCTGGGTGGCTCCGTCTGGTCGGCGGACGAGGACCGGGCCTTCGCCGTGGCCTCGCAGCTGGAGGCGGGCTTCGTGTTCGTCAACACCCACAACCGGACCGGGATGTCGTTGCGCGCGCCGTTCGGTGGCGTCAAGCGCTCCGGGTGGGGCCGCGAGTACGGCGACGAGGGTCTGCGGGAGTACACCCAGCCCTGCGTCACGCACGCACCCGGAGCGTTCCGGGAGGGTGGCGCCGGTTCAGGTGCCGCCGCCTACCCGGGCACCTGAGACGAGCGCCGGAATCGGCCCCCGTGAGCGTGCCGCGCGTCTGCGCGCGGTGCTTCGCGGGGGCCGATTCGCTATCCGGAGAAAGTTCTATGACTTCTTGGCCAAAACCGAGTGCCAAGGCTTTTGCTATCATATACAGTTCGGGATCAATGATCCCCCTCACACCACCGAGGACATCACATGAGTGAGAACATGAAGTTCGTCCAGGACTTCCTGGACGACGCCCCCGTCACTGACGTCTCGGCCACCTTTGCTGAGTGGACCGACATCATCGAGGGCCTCAAGAACAAGGCCATGGCCGCCCTGGGCGACCTGGTGCGCGACCCGTCCACCGAGGAGCTCGAGGCCTTCGCGTCCGACGTCGAGGGTGGCCCGACCGGTCAGATTCGTGCCTACACCGGGCCGAACGTGGACTGGATGATCCACTCCCACATGCAGAACAAGTCGCTCGGCTTCGTGAACGTCCACCTCACGATCTGGCTGGGCCCGCACATCGACGTGCCGCACTTCGGCATGGCGCTGGGCGCCTTCCCGCAGGCCTGGATGTTCATGGACTCCGTGGCTCGCAAGGTCATCCCGACCGACCTGGAGTACTACAACAAGTACTACGCGCCCTTCAATGACGAGTGGGAGCGCATCCACAAGAACACCCCCGGCATCGACGAGTTCGTCTCGCGTGACGCTTTCGTCCGCGCCACCTACTCGCCCACCGCCTGGTCCTTCATGTCGGAGCCCTCGCAGGAGTTCTACGACCTGGCGCGCAAGACCGCCAACGACCACATGGACCGCTGGCTCCAGTGGGTTGCCGAGGCGACTGAGGTCCCCGAGGAGAAGCGCGCCGAGCTGGCCGCCAACGACCTCGCGACCCGCAAGAACATCGCCGAGCTGGACCCGGCCAACGTCGTCGCCGTGCGTTACTTCGGCGAGGAGCGCACCAACCAGCTCGTTCGCGCCCTCTGGGGTGGCGACCGGGAGCTTCCCCGCCCCCTGGACGCCTGAGCGGAAGCACTGAGACATGAGTGAGAAGGTCGTCGTCCGCGCGTACCGCGATGCGGTGCGCGTGGACGGCGCGCCGGCGCCGTACGACACGGTGCACCTCACGGTGCGCCACCCGGCGCTGCCGGCGCGCAACGACGTCGAGCGGATGAGCGGTGCGCTGGGCGCGGACACCTCTGGTGCCCCGTACCCGGTGGTCGTCATCGTGCCCGGGGTCAATGTGGCCTCAGCCGGGTACACCTGGCTGGCCAGCGCCCTGGTCGAGGCGGGCAACGTGGTGGTGTCGTACGACTGGGTGGGGGAGTTGTTCCCCGGCCAGAACGGG
Source organism: Nocardioides sp. (assembly GCA_045627505.1). GTDB lineage: Bacteria > Actinomycetota > Actinomycetes > Propionibacteriales > Nocardioidaceae > Nocardioides. Next base: position 17,556 of record JAZQNT010000551.1, on the reverse strand, counting down.
CTCACCCCCGGCGTCGACATCGCGGTGGCCACGCCCGAGGCCTACGGGACCGCCCCCACCACGCCGGCCCTGCGTCCGGTGCTCGACCGGTTGGCCGAGCTCCACGCACAGGGACCGCTGGCAGGGATGCTCGACCTCTCCCGGGTCGCGCTCCTCGGTCACTCCGCCGGCGGGACGGTTGCCCTGCAGTCCGCCTCGTCCGAGTGGTTCCCGGAGGTCGGCGCCGTCGTCACCTACGGCTCGCACCTCATGGCCTCCCAGCAGCTCGGCTTCGCTGCGGGCACCCTGGTTCCCTCGCCTGCCACCGTCCCGGTCCTGCTGCTGAGCGGGACCCACGACGGTGTGGTGAGCGCCAGCGCGATCCGTTACGGCGCCACGGCTGGCGACGAGGAGCACGACCCCGTCGTGCGCACCTTCGAGCAGTCGTTCGAGCAGTCTCCCGAGGTCTGGCTGGCCAGGCTGCAGGGGGCTGGCCACCTTCTCCCCGTCCAGCCCGAGGACCCCACGTCCGCGCGGGGCTTCCTCGAGGCTCCCCTCGAAGCCGACCAGGAACCGTTGCGAGAGCTCCTCGTGAGTCTCGTCTCCGGCTTCCTGGCCAAGCACTTGGGCAGTGACGCTGCGCCTGCTGCGTTCCTGTCGCACCATCTGGACAACCCGTCCCCACACATCGCCGATCTTCGGCGACGCTAGGAGGAAACCGTGTTCAAGAACTTCTGGTATGCCGTCGAGTTCAGCGAGGACGTCGTCGCCGGCAAGCCCATGAAGGTCAAGCTGCTCGGACAGCAGCTCGTGATCTACCGCAAGGGCAGCGACAACTCCGTCGTCGCGATGTCTGACCTGTGCGTGCACCGTGGCGCCGCTCTCTCCGACGGTGAGGTGAAGGGCGACTGCGTCGTCTGCCCGTACCACGGCTGGGAGTACGAGCCCGACGGTGCCGTCAGCAAGATCCCCGCGCACCCGGACAAGCCGATCCCGCGCAAGGCCCGCGTGGACTCCTACCCGACCGTCGAGAAGTACGGCTTCGTGTGGGTCTTCATGGGTGACCTGCCCGAGGAGGAGCGCCCGCCGATCCCCGACTGGTCGCTGATCGAGGACACCGTCAACTTCCGCGCCGTCAAGGGCTCCTTCCTCTGGAAGTCCAACTACGAGCGCATCCTGGAGAACGGCGTCGACGTCTCCCACACGCCGTTCGTCCATGGTGGCGTCTTCGGCAACCCGGAGAAGCCCGAGGTCCCCGACTACGAGGTCGAGGAGACCCCGTGGTCCTGCAAGATCTCCGTCACGCTGCACCCGCCGGCTTCCAAGGGCCTCTGGGGCTTCATCAACCCGAACAAGAAGCAGTCGCTCAAGGAGCGTCCGCCGGTCAAGGTGTCCAACACCTGGTGGCTCCCGAACATGATCTGCCTCGAGGTCGACACCCCCATGGGTCCGATGAAGATCTTCGACGTCAACATCCCGATCGACGAGGAGACCACGCTCGTCAAGTTCATCGCGATCCGTGGCTTCTTCAAGGGTGCCTGGGCCGACGCCGACGCCAAGCGTCGCGTGTTCAAGGTGCTCTACGAGGACCAGGTCATCGTCGACGCCGTCCGTCCCGAGCTGCTGCCCTTCGACCTCGCGTCGGAGCTGCACGTGAAGTCGGACTACAACGCGGTGCTGTACCGCCGTCGTCGTCAGGAGCTCATCGACCAGGGTTGGTCCGTCGAGGGCAACACGATCGTCGGTGAGGGCCCGGCCCGCGTCGAGGCGCGTGTCATCCCGTCCCCGGCCCGCAAGCTCGTTCCCGAGCTCGCCACCGCGTGGAACTTCAAGGAGGTGCGCAGCCGCCAGATCCTGGAGGGCCGTGCACACGCCGACATGACCACCGCGGAGCGCAAGGCGCTCGACGCCGAGGCTGCCGAGGCAGTTGCGGGCGAGAAGGCCCAGAAGGCCGTCAAGTCCAAGTGATCGACCACCGCGTGCCGTGGACACCCGAGAGGTCCACGGCACGCGGTGCCGCCCCGCCGCGGTCCCGCGACCCGCGGCGTGCGCCTTCCCGAGCTACACCCTGGCCGGCCACCCTCCCCGGTGCGCCGGCCTTTTCCACACCCGGTGGCGAGCCCGCTGCCGGTCACACACCGCACAACGAAGAGGTACACCCGTGAGCCTTCCCGAGAAGCTCTGCATCTCCACCCTCGAGAAGATCGTCGCCAACACCGACGTCACCGAGATCACCGGCGCCGACGGCGGCCCGTTCGAGACCCTGACCTCCGTGATGGGTCCCGATCCGGTCGGTTCGGTTCGCATCTTCACCGGCGACAAGGTCGCCAAGGTGGTCTACATCGGCGTCGTCGTGCCGCAGATCGGCCTTGACTCCCACATGGTTTTCGCCTTCATGCCGGAGAACTCGCCCATCCCGCACTACACCCTCGACTCGGTCCAGGCCGGCGGTCACCGCGCCTTCCACCTCGACCTGATCCAGCGCGTCGACGCCGGTACCCACATGGTCACCAACGACTGGACCCACACCCCGATCAGCGAGGCCTTCGAGCTGCTGACCTCGATGGAGGGTCTCTCCAAGGCCGCCCTCGAGCCGCGCCAGCTCACCGTCATGTCCTCGTGGATGGTGGCCAACCGCGCCACCGAGGAGGCCTTCGCCAACCTCGACGCCCCGGTCAACGCCTACCTCGACCACTGGCTCTCGCTGGTCGACGGTGAGATCCCGGCCGCGGTCCTGGAGGACATCGCCGACACCGACCTCGTCGCGCGCGACGCCAAGAACCGCGCACTGCTGTTCTCGCCGGAGGTTGACAAGGTGTGGGCCCAGATGATGCGTCTGCTGGGCGAGGAGACCGCTGAGCGGCTCCGCAACCACCTCGTGTCCAACGCAGTCCAGGCATGAGCGAGGACCTGAACACTGCTGCCGCGCCGGAGGTGGAGACCTCCGAGTGGCAGAAGCGGATCGAGGGGGAGTGGCACGGAATCCCGGCGCTCTTCGACGCAACCGGCAACCACGTCGGCTTCGAGTACATCGCCCGCGCCTCCGAGGTCACCGCCGAGGGTGCGCGCTACTGGATGGACTCCAAGCTGTCCGGAGCCGGTCCGCTGCGCAACCGCTTCGAGCTGGGTGCCCAGTTCGACTTCGGGGTGGTTGACTCCGACGAGAACCGGGTCTACACCGGACCGGACTTCTACGGCACGGGGCAGCCCTACGGCTTCTTCGTGGAGGCGAACTACTACTCGCCCGGTTGGCAGGCCGACCTCCGCACCTGGAACCAGGTGCTGGCCGACGGTGAGACGCAGGTCTACTCCTCGGTCCTGCACGACGGCTGGGCGGTCGTGGCGGTCTTCAACGGCGTGTACAAGCGCACGATGGACCGTGAGACCAACCCCGCCACCCAGGCCTTCGTCGATCAGTGGCGTGCCCTGGAGCAGGAGCGGGGCTCCCGTCCCCAGGTGCTGCCGACCAAGCAGAAGGGCGCCTGGACCGGCACCCTCTTCGTGGACCGTGCCGACCAGGTCGGGGGAACCGGCTCTGTCGAGGTCACCATCGAGCACGAGCCCACCTCACTGCGCTCCGCTCGTCACACCGTCACCTGGACGGGCGACCTGGAGCGCCGGTACGCGTTCGACCGGTACCGCGACGGTGCCCGGACGATGTACGAGGGCCCGGAGGTCTGGGGCAACGCCACCTCCTACGGGCGTGCGCTCTTCACCACCCAGCACATCCTCGGTGAGGACGGCACGGGCGTGGAGAAGATCCGCGGCCGCGAGTTCCTGATTGACCCCGACACCCGTGAGCTCGCCATCGTCTGGCAGCTGATCCATGGCGAGACCACCACCCACTGGGTGCACGGCTCGCTGAAGTGGGAGGCACGATGAGCAAGGTCGTCGTCGTCACGGGTGGTACCCGTGGCATCGGGCTCGGCCTGGCCCGGGAGTTCCTTGCCCGGGGCTGCCGCGTGGTCGTCTGCGGTCGTTCGCAGTCCTCCGTCGACCAGGGCCTCGCGGCTCTTGCCGCGGGGGACCGGGCCACCGGCCTGGTCACCGACATCACCGACCGGGCGTCGGTGCAGGCGCTCTGGGACCACGCCGTGGCCACCTTCGGACGCGTGGACGTGTGGGTGAACAACGCCGGGATCTCGGCACCCAAGCGTGCGATCGTCGACGTCGACCAGTCGATCGTCGAGAACGTGCTCAAGGTCAACATCGTGGGCACGCACAACGCCTGCGCCGTGGCGTCCAAGGGCATGGCCGGGCAGTCCGGTGGCGGGTTCGTCTGGAACATGGAGGGCTTCGGCTCCGACGGTCGGATCCAGGACGGCATCGGCATCTACGGCACCTCCAAGTACGGGGTGCGCTACCTGACGAAGGCGCTCGCCAAGGAGCACAAGGACTCCGAGGTCAAGTTCGGCTTCCTCTCGCCGGGAATCGTGGTGACCGACCTCCTGGTCGGCGACTACGCGGATGACCCGGAAGGGTTCGACAAGGCCAAGAAGGTCTTCAACATCCTGGGCGACAAGGTGGAGACCGTCACCCCGTTCCTGGCGACCAAGGTGCTGGCCGCCACGAAGAACGGAGCTCGGGTGGAGTGGCTGACGAACGGCAAGGCCGCCCGTCGCTTCATGACCGCCGGATTCTCCAAGCGTGACCTCTTCGCCGAGGCCGGCTGATGCTGGCGGCACGCGGGGTTGACCCGTGCACGGAGTACGGCGTCGCGCTGGCCGTGGAGGACTTCGTCCCCTGCGTGCTGGCCGGGGCTGCGCTGGTGGTCCTGGCGCTGGTGGTCCGTGGGCGGGTGCCGAAGGCGTTCCCGGTCGCGATCCTCGGTGCGGTCGCCATCACCGTGGGCGGTGTCGCCAAGGCCACGTGGAAGCTGCTGGTTGCGTCGGGCTGCTGGAACTACCCGATCCTGGAGAACCTGCTCTTCCCGTGCATCGCCTTCGGGTTCGCGGCCATGTCCTGGTCGTTGCTCAGCGCGGTCAAGGGGCGGCTCGTCCTCGCGTGGCCGTTCGCAGCCCTTCCCGTGGGGGCAGCGATCGGTGCGATCTGGATGGGTGACACCTGGCCTCTGCTCATCGCCGCGGCGGTGGGTGCCTCGTTCTTCGGGGTGACCGCTGCAGTGACCGCGTTCCGGGCCGGCAAGAAGTCGGTGGGCTGGATCTTCGTCCTCTACACGCTCGGCACCAACATCATGCCTCCCCTGGCTGCGCAGCCCGTGCAGTCGGAGGCGATCCAGTGGGCTGAGCAGCTCACCAACAGCGGCATCCAGCTGTGCTTCCTCCTGGGGGCGCTCTGGCTGCGCGAGTACCTGACCACCCAGTCGACGGCGAAGGCCGACGACGCAGCAAAGACAGGAGTTCCGGCATGAGCGGAATCGATCGTCTCGGATGGCGCAAGAAGTTCGGCGTCATCGCCCCGAGCACGAACACCATCGTGCAGCCCGAGTTCGACATGATGCGGGTCCCCGGCGTCACGTCGCACTACGGGCGCATCTTCATCCCCGACGGCCGCATTGCGACCGACGAGGGCATGGAGAACCTCCTCGTCCAGATCCGTGCCAACATGGACGCCTGTGTCGAGAGCCTCATGACCATGCAGCCTGACTACATGGTGATGGGCATGAGCGCCGAGACCTTCTGGGACGGCGTGGAGGGCAACCGCCAGTTCGTCAAGCAGATCCAGGAGCTCACCGGCGGTCTGGGCGTCGCGACCGGCGCCGAGGCGTGCGAGCGCGCGCTCAAGCTCTACGGCGCGAAGAAGATCGCCGTGATCACCCCGTACACCCCGCTGGGTGACGCGAACGTGCGCAAGTTCTTCACCGAGCTGGGCTTCGAGGTCGGCGCGATCAAGGGCCTCTGCGTCAACAGTGCGGTGGAGATCGCCCAGGTGACGGAGCAGCAGCTGCGTGACGCCATCGCCGAGGTGGATGGTGACGACATCGACGCCATCGTCCAGTGCGGTACCAACCTCTGCATGACCGAGCTCGCCGACGAGGCGGAGCGTTGGTTGGGCAAGCCCGTGATCGCGATCAACGCCGCCACCTGGTGGATGGCGCTGCGCGACAACGGCATCGAGGACAAGCTGCACGGTTTCGGCAGCCTGCTGCGCGACCACTGACCTGCAGCACCATGCGCGTGCCTCGCGCATGAGGAAGGGCCCCGGACGAGATGTCCGGGGCCCTTCGTCGTGGTCTTGGCCATGGTCGTGTGCTTGGTCAGACCGCCGTGGCCAGTCTGGTCAAGACCAGTGGCGCAGTGGTGGAACTCCGTGCGGCTGGCGGTGCGTCGTGAGGTCATGGAGCACACGTCGGGTCGTGGACCACTGCGTGGCCCCGGAACGTCGGGGTGTGTGACCGCGCGCGTCGGCGGGTGTCAGGCGTCGCCGATGATGATCCGGTCGAACGGCAGGTGCGGCTCGACCCAGGGGAACACCCAGGTGAGCAGGCCCCAGACCGCCAGGGCGGCCAGCACCGCGCACTGCAGTGCCTTGAGCCAACGGTTGCCGGGCAGGATTCGCCAGAGGAGTGCGTACATGAGCCTTCAGCCCTTCGTCGTGGTGTGGGGGAGTGAGACGTGGCCGGGGACGTCAGGCCAGCTCTGCCGGGGGGCCGGCGTCTGCACTGCGGCGCTCCACGAGCTGTGCTCCGACTGCCAACCGCTCGGTGGAGGACCACCGGGGGTGGCAGGTGATGAGGGTCATGAGTCGCTGCTTGCCCTTCCTGCCGGGATGGCCCGGCACGGGCTCGAGCAGCTCCGTCGCCGTCGGGGGAACGATCTGGCTCCAGGCCACCTGGTAGACGAGCCACTCCTTGGCGGTCTCGACCACGATCCGGTCCCCCTCCTCCATCTCGTCCAGGCGGGCGAAGGGCTCGCCATGGGTGGCCCGGTGGCCAGCGACGGCGAAGTTGCCCTTCTTGCCCGGCATGGCCGATTCCGAGAAGCGGCCGGGGCCCTTGCGAAGGTCGTCGGGGTCGACACCCTCGACGATCACCTTCTCCCAGTCGTTCCCGAAGCGCGGGATGTGCATCACGGCCACGCCGTCGCCCGCGCTGGGACGCTTCGGCTCGGCCCCGCCGGGCTCGGACACCTCCGAGCGGAACTCCTTGAGGAGGTCGCTCTGGGCTGCGGCGGTCAACTGATTGGTCCAGACCAGCAGGTAGAAGGCGAAGAGCAGAAGCACGAATCCTGCAGTCAGAGCGAGTTCCGCAGCGACGCGAATTGAGTTCGTGATGAGGTTGCGAAACGTAGTTGACACACGCAGGAATATATCATCGCGTAGAGTGATGCAGGTCGCATCAAGCACGGAGGTATCAGTGGGTTCCAGCGCACGGCTCATCACGGCCATGTCCCTCATCGCTCTGCCGGTCACGTCGGGGCTGGCGGCCAGCCCCGGCTTCGCCGCTGAGGCGGTCGTGGCCAAGGGTGGGTGCTGGGCCTACACGGTCACCGGCACCTCGAGCGAACAGCCCGGCACAGAGCTGGTCGAGGCGACGACGCAGGCGGTGAAGGCGACAGGAGCTGCCGGCATCACCGACGGCCTCCTCGGCGTCGCCGGTCCCACGCCGATCGCCTGGAGCCCGAGCCCGGACGGTGCACGCCTGGAGTTCGACTCCCGTGGCAGCACCGCCAAGGCCGGCAAGCGACACTTCGAGCTCACGTTGAGCGACGGTCCCGCGCTCGCGGCCGACGCGGTCGAGGGCAAGGCCTACGCCGCGCTCCAGGTCTCGGTGCCCGGTGAGGTCGAGCCGCGGCTCGTCTTCGCCGAGTCGGACTTCAGGCACGAGGCGGGCAAGAGCATCGACGCGCTGGAGTTCACCACCCCCGACGGCGTGGCGCTGGACGCCGAGGGTGAGTACTCAGTGGTGCTCCAGAGCATCTACTTCGTGCAGCCGGACACAGACGCCACCAAGGCACCGCAGATGTGGGTCTGCAACGGCCAGGAGGCGCAGGATGCCACCGACCAGCCGGTGCTGGCCGACGGCGTCGTCACCCCCGGGGCCAACCCGGTGACCTCCCCGGTGGCTCTCGACGACGTCGCGGTGAAGTTCGCGGTCGCCGACGCCACCACGTTGACGGTCTCCGACGTGCTGGGTCAGAGCGTCAACAGCGCAGTGCGTGGGGGCGACGAGATCCTGCTGAGTGCGGCCGGGCTCGACACCGACACGTCGTACTCCGTGGGTTTCGGTCCCGACGCGGGCCCCTTCGTCCTCGCGGGCCAGACCCTCACCACGGACGCGGAGGGCAATGTCACCGCTCCGGTGACGGTCCTCGTGCCGGAGGGCTACGCACCCGGCGTCGGGGTCGTGACCCTGGTCAAGGACGGCAAGGCCGTCGGTGCGCAGCTGCGGATGAGCCTGCTCGACACCCCCAGCCTCACCGTGGCCGAGGTCGTGAGCGAGGGCCGCCTGGAGCTCACCGTGCTCGGCGCCGGCTTCGACCCGGCGAACGAGGTGCGCCTGCGCTCCCGGGTCGGCGACGACGCGGGTAGCGACAAGGTCCTGCGCTTCAAGGCGGACACGACGGGCAACTTCGAGGCGACCTACGACGTCAAGGACGTGGACGCCGACGCCGTGCGCGCCCTGCAGAAGCGTGTCGACGGGCGCGTGGAGCTGTCGGCGCGCCACGTGCTCGAGAGCGCTGTTCCGGTCGTCCCGCCGAGCAAGAAGACGCCAACTGAGAACAAGCCGGGCGCGAAGAGTCCCGTAGCGCCCTCAAGCCCCGTGGTGCCCTCGAGCCCCGTGGCGGCTGCGCCGATCGCTCCGCCGGTCAACATCCCGGTGCCCGCGCCGGTGCCGGTGGAGCAGATCAACGCCCCGACACTGCCCGAGGAGATGCCGCCCGATCAGCTCAAGGTCTCCAAGGCTCGTCTCGAGGGTTCGCCCAGTGCTGGCGAGCTCTTCGGTGGTGCCTCGCGTCGCGAGGTGCGCTTCGAGGTTGAGAACGTGGGCGAAAGCCCCGTGAGCGGTCCCGAGGTCCGGCTCGGAGTGGGCCGCACCACGGACGCCGAGGCCACCCAGGTGGCGACGACGCTGGGTGACCTGGCCGCCGGGGCTCGCGTCGCCGTGGACGTCAACGTGTCTCTCCCGATGGGCTCCTTCGGCACTTACCAGGTGGTGGGACAGGTGGGCGACGAGGCAGCGACCACCTTTGCCATCCGCTGGGACACCTACCCCTGGGGCCTTCTGACCGTGAACGCGCTCGGCGTCGGCCTGCTCGCCTGGGGCGTCACCCGACGTCGCCGTCAGGTCGCTCCGATTCCTGCCGGCCCGGCGGGGGAGGAGATGGGTGCGTCCGTCGTGGACCTCGGCGCCCTCGACAAGTGGTGGAAGGAAGGCCGGGTCGTGCACACGGTGCCCGAGCCCGTGGAGGACAACGACTCCGTGGTCGACCTGGATGCCGCCGACCGCTGGTGGTCCCGACGCGACAACAAAGTGTCATGATGTGACGCACAACACCGCATAGATCGTATATTCTTCTATCATTCTTATCCCCTCCCAGAGGAGTAGCTGTGGCAGCAGGCAGGAAGAGGCAGCAGGCTCGTAGGTCGAGCATGTGGTCGGACAAGTCCGCCTTGGTCCGTTCAGGCGTGGTTTCGGCGGCCCTCGCCCTCTCGCTCGCGGCATGTGGGCAGCTCATGCCCGGAGGTAACACCGGCGGCGGCCCGGTGGCGCAAGCGCCGGGCGACGGCCCCGGCGTGACCGACGACAGCGTGAAGGTCGTGTTCATCGGTACCGACCTCAAGGCGGTCGAGGCGCTCACCGGCTTCGTCACCGAGGACCCGGGCAACCTCGAGAAGCAGGCCAAGGCTCTGGAGACGTGGGTCAACGACAACGGCGGGCTCGGCGGCCGCAAGATGGAGGCCGTCTACCGCCTCTACGACGCGGTGACCGACACGCAGGCCACCGAGGAGCAGCTCTGCAAGAAGATCACCCAGGACGACAAGGCATTCGCCGTCGTGCTGACGGGTCAATACCAGGAGAATGCGCGTCCCTGCTACCAGCAGGCCAAGACGCTGATGTTCGACGCGGCGCTCATGGCCTCCGACCAGGAGTACTACGAGCAGCTGTACCCGTTCCTGTGGTCGCCCTCGTTCCCTGAGTACGGCGTGTTCGCCAAGGCTCAGCTCGACGTCATGGACGAGGAGGGCTTCTTCTCCGAGGGCACCGGCATGGGCGTCGTGGCCGCCAACAACGCGATCAACAAGCGTGTCTACAACAACGTGGTGAAGCCGCGCCTGGAGGAGGAGGGCCTGGACTTCCAGGTGTCGTGGATCGACACCACCGACATGACCAGCCTCTTCGCCACCCTGCCGGAGGCTGCGACCCAGTTCCGGAACAAGGGCTACAGCAACGTGATGTTCCTCGGGGGATCGCGCATGGCGTCGCTGTTCGACGCCGCTGGCTCCTCCGTGCAGTTCAAGGCTCGCTACGCGATGTCGAGCTACGACAACGCCACCTACTTCGTGAACAACCCGGGCCAGCTCTCCACCCCGGGGATGCGCTCCGGCATGGCAGGCGTGGGCTTCCACCCGCCTCAGGAGGTCACCGATGCCAAGCTGCTCGAGTTCCCGAACGCGAACGAGAAGCCTTGCATCGACATCTACGCCGAGGCGGGCATCAAGTTCAAGACGCGTGAGGGCGCGCGGGTGGGTCTGCCCTACTGCGACGCAATCAAGCTGCTCAAGCTCGGCGCCGACGCGATGGAGAAGGACGGCGACTTCAACGCCTGGACCTGGGCCGAGGGCGTGAAGAAGGACGCCGACTCGTTCCAGACCGCGTCCGGCTTCGGCAACGGGCTCACCAAGTCCAACGCCGGCGCTGGTGCCTACCGCGTCATGCGCTTCAACGACGAAAGTGAGCGTTTCGAATACGTGGGCGAGGAGCGTTCCTTCTATGACGAGTAGTAGTCCCGCGCTGGTCGCCGACGGCATTCGTGCCTCGTACGGCCCGCTCCAGGTGCTCTTCGACGCCAGCGTCCGTGTCGAGCGGGGCGAGATGGTCGCCCTGCTCGGCCCCAACGGTGTCGGCAAGAGCACGCTCCTGAAGGTGATCGGGGGCCTGTTGGTCCCCGACGCCGGGACGGTCGCCATCAACGGCGTGGACGTGACGTCGGCCTCCTCGCGCAAGCGCGTCGAGGCCGGGCTCTGCCAGGTGGTGGGGCAGTCGTCGTTCTCCTCGATGACCGTCGTGGAGAACCTCCTCATGCACGGTTACACCAACGCCGACCGCAAGTGGACCAAGGAGGCGACGGAGGCGGCACTCGCCGTCTTCCCCCGCCTGAACGCTCGACGCAACCAGGCGGCGAACACGCTGTCCGGTGGTGAGCGACAGATGCTGGCGCTGGCCAAGACCATCGTGGGTGACCCCAAGCTCCTCGTCGTGGACGAGTTCTCGCTGGGGTTGGCCCCTGTGGTCGTGGGTGGCCTGATGGACCTTGTCCGTCGACTGAACGAACGTGGTTCGTCGGTCCTCCTGGTGGAGCAGTCCGTGAACGTGGCTCTCTCCCTGGTGCACCGCGCCTACGTGATGGAGAAGGGCACGATGATCGCTGAGGAAGATGCGGCAGTCCTGGCCGCCGACCCTGACCGGGTCGCGGCACTGATGCTGGGTGGCCACGAGGGAGCGCACGCATGAACCTCGCCCCTCTCACCCCGTTGCTGATCGGTGGCTTCGACTTCGGCGTCGAGCGCATCGTCATGGGTCTGTTCAACGGCATGACCTACGGACTCCTGGCGGTCGGCCTGGTGCTGGTCTACAAGTCCAGCAAGTTCGTCAACTTCGCGCACGGTTCCATCGGAACCTTCGGCGCAGCAGTCCTGGCCACCCTGGTGCTGGACGCCAAGGTCCCGTTCTGGCTGGCATTCGTGGTCGCCATCGCGGCCGCCGGTGCCATCGCCGGGCTGATCGAGGTGGTCGTGGTGCGACGCCTGGCCGGGCGACCCACCCTGATCGGCATGATCGCCACCCTGGGTCTGTCCCAGCTGATCGCAGTGCTCGCGCTGCTCCTGAACAGCTCCACCGGCACCGCCTACCCGGTGGCCCCCTACCTGCCGGAGTTCCAGGTCGGGACCCTGACCGTCGGCGCGCCGGTGATCACGATGCTGATCATGGGCACCGCGCTGTTCGTCGGGCTGTGGTGGTTCCTGTACCACAACAAGGTCGGCCTGGGTATCCGTGCTGCTGCTGACGACCCGGACGCCGCTCAGCTCGAGGGCATCCCGGCACGGCGCATGGCATCGCTCGCATGGGCGATCGCCGGTGCCATCGCCGCCTTCTCGGCGATCCTGGTCACCCCGACCACAGCTGGCGTCTCGCTCGACGGCATGGGCCCCGAGCTCCTGCTCAAGGGCCTCGCCGGTGCCGTGATCGGTCGCATGGCCTCGATCCCGATCGCCGTCGGTGCTTCGCTCGGCGTCGGCGTGATCGAGCAGGTGCTCAAGTCCAACCCCGACACCGCCAACATGGTCAACCTGGTGATCGGTCTCATCATCGTGATCGCCCTGCTGCGCCAGCCGATCCTGGGTCGCGCCGGCAAGGAGCGCGTCTCCTGGCGTCGCGTCGTCGCCGAGCCGGTCCCTGAGGCCTACCGTGAGATGGGCTTCGTGCGTTGGGCACCCCGGATCGGGCTGGCCCTGGTGGTCTTCACGTCCGTGGGGATGGCCTACTGGGTCTCCAACGAGTCGGCCGCCGCCCTGACCAACATCTGTGGCTACGCCCTCGTCGGCCTGTCGGTCGCGCTGCTGACCGGTGTCTCCGGTCAGCTGTCGCTCGGACAGTTCGCCTTCGCTGGTATCGCCGCTGCAACCTCGGCGCACATCGCCACCACCAACCAGTTCTTCCTCGTCTCGGCCGCTCTTGGCGTGGGGACCGCGGCCCTGGCCTCGATCCTGATCGGCATCCCCGCGATGCGCCTGAAGGGCCTGGCCCTCGCCCTGGCCACGCTCGCCTTCGCGCTTGCGGCCACCAGTTGGCTGTTCCGCCTGGACATCTTCCTGGGCGACGGCATCCAGCCGTCGAAGCCGGAGGTCTGGGGCTACCCGGTCGACTACGCCAAGGACTACTACCTGTTCGCCCTGATGATGCTGGCCATCGGTCTCGTCATCACCCACAACGTCCGCACGTCGGGCTTCGGCCGTTCGCTGCAGGCGCTGCGCGACAACGAGGACGCGAGCCGCGCCCTCACCGTCCCGGCCAGGATGCGCAAGTTCCAGCTCTACGGCCTCACCGGGGCGCTCGCTGGCCTCGGCGGCGTGGTGATCGGGCACAGCCAGTCGCAGCTGTCGGTGAACTCTTTCCCCGCCAGCGCCTCCATCGACGTGGTTGCGATCGCGGTCATCGGTGGCCTCACGGTCACCAGCGGCCCGGTCATCGGTGCGCTCGTGATCGTCGGCATCCCGGCGCTGTTCTCGCTCGGAATCCCGGGTGAGGCGGCTCTGGCCATTGCCTGGCTCGCCATCGTGATCATGCTTCCCGACGGTCTGGGCGGGGTCTTCCTGAGGTGGCGCAACGCCTTCTACGACATGCTCGCTCGTCGCCGCGGGATCGACCCGGTGCACGTGCGCCTCGGTCCCGCCGTGCCGGCGGTGTCCCCGCTCCAGCGTGCGCTCAACCTGGAGGGTGTCCTGGACGGCATCGCCGACCTCGACGCCGACCACGTCCGTCCCGGTGACGGGCAGCCGATCCTGGCGATCGACCAGATCACCAAGCGCTTCGGTGGTGTCGTGGCCGCCGACGGTGTGGACTTCACCGTCCAGCCCGGCGAGATTGTCGGCATCATCGGCCCCAACGGCGCCGGCAAGACGACTCTCTTCGAGATGGTCGCGGGCTTCACCGTGCCGGACTCGGGAAAGATCATGTTCGATGGTCTGGACGTCACCAGGGCGACGCCGGAGAACCGGGCCATCGCCGGCCTTGTGCGTTCCTTCCAGGATGCCGCTCTGTTCCCGACGCTCACGGTGCGCGAGACCCTGATGGTGGCCCAGGAGCGCGTTGCTCCCAGCCGTCTGTGGTGGTCGATGCTCGGTGTGAAGTCGGCGGAGAACGCCAAGGCGGAAGCCGCGGACCTGCTGATGGAGCGGATGGGCCTCACGGCCTACGCCGACCGCACCATCGACGAGCTGTCGACGGGAACCCGTCGTGTCGTCGAGATTGCCGGACTGCTCATGCTCAGCCCGCGGGTCCTGCTCCTGGACGAGCCGTCGGCCGGCATCGCCCAGAGCGAGAGCGACGCGTTGGGGGAGCTGCTCCTCGGGATTCGTCGCGAGTTCGGCACGACGATGGTCGTCATCGAGCACGACCTGCCGTTGCTGTCCAAGGTGTGTGACCGAATGATCGCCATGAACCTCGGTCGCGTCATCGCTTCCGGCACCCCCGACGAGGTCCGCAACGACCCCGCGGTGGTCCGGTCCTACCTGGGTGGCGAGGCCGCCGCGATCAACCGGTCGGGGCTGCACGTGGTCCAGGACGACGAAGACACAGAGAGGAATGTTCCCGTTCCCACTCCGTGAGGGCCTGCATTGGAGGACACTTCGTACAGTTCGTCCAATTAACGCTGTCCGCGGGCACACCGTCCGCGGACAGCGGGCCCAGGCCCCGTGCGAACCCACAGATTTCACCAACAGCCCTATCAGTCACCGTCAGGACCACTGACACCCGGCGGTGAACGCATTCCGATCGTGTCCCGAAACCGATCGTCACCACGAGGAGATCCAGTGAGAAAGACACCGAAGACGCTCACCAGGGCACTTGCCGGGGTCGCCGCCGTCGTCGCGACCAGCTTCATCGCCGCACCCCCGGCCTTCGCGGCTGCCACTCTCAACGTGAGCCAGACCGAAGGCCTGACCGACGGCACCGTCGTCAAGATCTCGGGATCCGGCTTCACCCCGAACATGCAGAACATCGCCATCGGTCAGTGCATCGAAGGAATGAAGGGCCCCTCGGACTGCAACACAGGGGGCGGGGCGACCTTCAAGCCGGCTGACGCGCAGGGCAACATCGCCGAGTTCACCCTCGTGGTCAAGGAGAAGTTCGGCAAGTTCGACTGCACCACCCAGCAGTGCGTCTTCGGGGCCCAGCCGCTGCCGGGTGCGGTCGACGCTGCGGCGCTGAAGGCGAACACCGTCTACTACGACCTCTCCTTCGGCGCGGCCACCGCTCCGGCTGCGACCCCGGCCGCCACGCCTGCTGCTCCCGTTCCCGGCGCCACCACGACCGCCGGCGCCGAGCTGCCCAAGACCGGTCCTGGTGAGGAGCTGGCCATCGCGGTCGGCGGTGGCGTGGCCCTGCTGCTGGCCGGTGCCGCAGGTCTGCACTTCATGCCGCGTCGTCGTGGTGGTGTCGCCTGATGCGCTTCACGTCTCTCGCCCGTGGCCTCGGCGCCGGCCTTGTTGCGCTGGGCTCTGTGAGCCTGATGGGGTCTGCCCAGGCCGCTCCTGCCGGCAGCCTGACCACGAAGTGCCAGACGCAGGCCTTCCCGGTCTTCGACTGGACTCCCTCCGTGGACGCCGTGGCCGCGGCCGGCGGTGGCGAGGTCCAGATCACCCTGCAGCTCTCCGACCTTCCGGGTGTGGTTCCTGTCTCGCTGAAGGACCTTCAGATGGTCGGGACCGTGAAGGGACTCGTCAACGGCGCCCCCGCCACCTTCTCCGGCAAGAAGACGATCGCCATCGAGAGCGGCAAGCCGTTCGCGGTGCCGGCGGTGACGGCCACGATCGCCAGCACGGAGACGACGTTCAACGTCGAGCTCACCAACCTGGGTTACGACATCCCGGCGTTCGCCATGAACACGGTGTGCCCGGTCTCGGGTGCGGGTTCGTTCAAGTTGGACCCGATCACCGTTGACCCCTCGGCCACCATGGCGCCCAAGCCGTCAGCGACGCCCACGACCAAGCCTTCGGTCACGAAGACTCCGACGCCTTCGAAGGCTCCGACGCCGACCAAGAACAAGTCTCCGAAGACTGGGGAGTCGGCGGGCAAGGCCGCGGCGGGGAAGGTCACGTACGCGTGTGTGCTGAGCGCTCCGTTCAACACCAAGTTTGACTACAAGGCCGACATCTCGGTCTCGGGTGCGCGGGAAACTGCGGACGACACCGCGGTGAAGCTGTCGGCCTCGTTCTCGAAGATTCCGGGCCTGGCCCCGGTGCCGATCGAGAATGGCAAGATGTCGATCACGGCGAAGGGCAGCGTTGACGGCAAGGCCGTCTCCTTCACGGGAAACAGCACCGTGAACGCTGGGCCCAACGAGCCCGTTGCGGTGCCTGTGCTGAGCGCGAACGTTGACACCGACGCGGTGAAGGCGGACGTCAAGATGGACACGTTCCGCTTCGAGTTCGGCGAGATGGCCGGTCTGGCGATCAGCGCCGACTGCAAGGCTCAGAGTGGCGCGCTCTCGGCACTCACCGTCGGCGTGGGCGAACTGCCCGAGGAGTCGGGCGTGAACGGCGCCGGCGCGGGCTCCGGTGGAGCCGCCGGCGGCACCGACGGCACCGCGGCGCTTCCGCGTACCGGTGGCGGCGACGCCATGCCGGTGATCGCTCTGTGGGCCCTGGCCTTCGGAGTGGTCGGTGCAGCGGCCCTGGTCCTGCTGCCGGGACAGCGTCGCAGCGTCAACTGATGCGTCAACACCCGGGTCGGCACCGCTGACCCGGATCCGAGAAGGAGGACCTGCAGCCACGGCCGCAGGTCCTCCTTCCGTGTACGAACTTGTGCAACCGCGGGGGGCGGTCCCCGACGCGGCAGCTGATGAGGAGAAGGCATGAACACGACATACAGGAAGGGCGCCGCCCTCGGTGCCCTGGTGCTGGCTGGCGCTCTCGTCGGCGGAGCGGGCGCGGCGAATGCTGCCCTGACGGCGAGCCCGGCCAATGGCGCGAAGGCCCAGGGAGAGGTCACGTTCGACTGCCTCCTGCTGCCGTTCAACAGCGCCTTCCGTTACACGGGTCCGGCCACCATCAGCGTGCCGTCCAAGGCGGACGGTGACGTGCTCGAGCTGAAGGGGCAGTTTCCTGACCTGCCCGAGCTCGCGCCGGTGCCGATCGAGAACGGCAAGATGCGTGTCTGGACGAAGGGCACCGTCGGCGACAGCCCGCTCGAGCTCTCGGGTTCCAGCGTGGTGAACGCCGCGGCCAACTCGAAGGTGCCGCTGCCGAAGATGAAGGGGGAGGTGCAGGGTCTTGAGGATGGCGCCAAGATCGACCTCACCACGTTCGGATTCGAGTTCGACGAGATGATCGGACTCAGCATCTCCGCCCAGTGCGACGCGGTGTCGGGGTCCAGCGGGGGCAAGTTGGTGCTGGGCAGTGCAGCAGCAGAGGAGAAGGGTGGCGAGGAGACCACCGCGGCGAGCGTCGGCGACGCGGTCGAAGAGGAGGGCTCGGCGATGAAGTTCGCCCTGCTCGGTCTGCCCGTCGTGGTGGCGGCCGGGGCGCTCCTGGCCTGGTTGCCGAGGCGCAGGGCCGCCCGCTCCTGACTCACGCGTGTGCCCAGCGCACGAACAAGAAGGGCGCCACCCCGATCGGGCGAACTTCATTTGGAACTTTACCGTGTTGACGTATCAAAGGTTGTAGATAAGTATGTGG
>JAZQNT010000550.1:0-18005 GCA_045627505.1 Nocardioides sp. | reverse complement strand
ACCGTGGATCTCCCCGCACGACCCGGTCCGGCAGACCCTCTCGGCGACCGACGAGGCACCGGTCTGGATGGGCGGCGAGAACGGCTACCTGCTGGGCACCGACTCGCTCGGGCGTGACGTGCTGAGCCGCATCCTGCACGGGCTGCGCCTCTCGCTGGTCGTCGGCATCGTCGCCGCCACCTGCTCGGCCTTCCTCGGCCTCACGCTCGGCATCCTCGCCGGGTGGTACGAGGACACCCTCGGCAAGGTGCTCATGCGCCTGGCCGACATCCAGTTCGCCGTGCCGTTCGTCGCGGTGGGCATCGCGCTGACCGCGGCGCTGGGCCCGGGCCTCGTGCCGGTCCTGGTGATCCTCTCGGTCTGGGGTTGGACCACCTACGCCCGCACCATCGCCAACTCGGTGTCGCAGGTGAAGCGCTCCGACTTCGTGACCGCTGCCCGCACCCTGGGCGCGAGCACCCCCCGCATCATGGCCAAGCACGTGGCGCCGAGCGTCCTCGCTCCGGTCGTCGTGCTGTGGTCGACCAGCGCCGGCGTGCTGATCCTGGCCGAGTCCGGCCTGTCACTGCTGGGTCTGGGCGTCCAGGCGCCGGAGTTCTCCCTGGGGTCGATGCTCTCCGACGGTCAGGTCGCGCTGCGCCTGTCGTGGTGGGCGGTCCTGTTCCCGGGCGCCGCGCTGCTGCTGATCGTGCTGGCCTTCAACATGATCGGTGACGCCCTGCGCGACGCCTTCAACCCGAGCTCGGCGCTCAAGCCGAACAACCCCGAGCTGGTCTGAGCCGGACGGAGTCGGACGCGTGCAGACGGGATCGGTGCCCGCTGGCCCGAGCCTCACGGGCTCAGGCCAGTGCGGCACTGATCTCGTCAGCGGCCTTCCTGACCTCGGCGATGATCTCCACGCGACGGTTCTCGTCGGTCCGGTACACCGGAGCGGCCGTGCCCAGCGCGGCGACCACGGCGTCGCCGATCCGGATGGCGGCAGCACAGCCCCAGATGCCCTCGTCGATCTCCTCGAAGCTCTCGACCCAGCCTTGTTCGAGGTTGGTGTCCAGGGCGGCGGGCACCAGCAGGGCCGCCCGGTCCGAGGGCAGCGAGGGCAGCACGCGCTCCACGTAGCGTCGACGCTCCCCGGCAGGCATCGCGGAGAGCAGGATGCGGGCCAGCGCCCCGGAGTGCAGGTCCATGGCCTGCCCCCGGTCGAACTGGAGCCGCACCGGTCGGCGCGACTCGACCCGGTCGACGCAGTACGCAGCCTGGCCTCCGCGGCGCGCGACGAGCATGGTCTCGTCGAAGCGGTCGCGGAGGCGGGTCATCGCCGGCACGGCGAGCTCCGCGAGCGGTCCCTGGGCTGCCTCGGCAGCCCGGGCCAAGGAGGTGGCCAGGTCGGTCACCCGGTAGGCGTTCCCGGCGGCGTGGTCAAGCAGCCCCACCTCCCGCAGCAGTCCCAGGTAGCGGTAGGCCGAGGTCACCGACAGCTGGAGCTCGGCGGCCAGGTCCGCCACGGTCCACGTCGGGTGCTCCTCGGTGAAGCACAACAACATGTGCAGCAGCTTCCGGCTGCTGCTGGCGCCGCGCACGCGGGGTGCATCGCCGTCACCGTCGTGCGAGGGGCTGGCCGACTGGGGCATGGGGGTTCCTCCGAGAAGTAGGACTCCGGGGATCGGATCGGCAGGTCGCCGACTCGCCTCGGAGCAGAACGAAAGTTTTCCACGTATGTGGTGACGAGTGGGGGGTCACTCGCCACATTGCGCGAAGTGGTTGCACTGCCGACCACACCTCACCTAACCTGTTGCCACATCATAAAAGGAGTTCTTCCACATTATGGAAACCAAGGTCTTGAGCTCGCGAGAGAACCGCACCGCCACGAGCGTGCGCGTGGGCACTGCCCAGTTCTTCTCGGGAACGGACGTGGCGGCCAACGCCGAGCTCGTCGCCGACTACCTGCGCGTGGCCGCGCAGGAGGGCGTGCAGCTGGTGGTCTTCCCGGAGAACTCGAACCGCGTGCGCGACTACGCCGACCGCGACGAGGCGTGGGAGAAGTGCGAGCGCCTCGATGGCCCGTTCATCACTCGTGTCCGTGAGGCCTGCAAGGAGCACGGCGTGCACGCCGTCGTGGGCGTCGACGTCTCCGAGGAGGTCAAGCCGGTCGTGCGCATCGCCTCGGTGCTGATCGGCCCGGACGGCGAGATCATCCACGTCCACCACAAGACGGTCTTCTGGGACTACGAGTACACGCTCTTCACCGCGGGCGAGAAGCCCCTCGAGGTGGTCGACACCGCACTCGGCAAGATCGGCCTGCTGATGTGCGCCGACGGCATCGTCCCGGACGTGCCGCGCGTCCTGGGCACCCTGGGCGCCCAGATCTTCTGCAACTCCCTCAACTCCCGCGGTCCCGACGAGGTCCGTGTGCACGTGCCGCTGCGCACCCTGGAGAACCACGTCTGGCACATCTCCTCCAACACCGTCGGCGGACCCGCCGACGCCTGGCCGTGGATGGGTGGCTCGCAGATCGTGCACCCGCGCGGCGAGGTGTACGTCGGTGCCGGCGAGGAGCACGAGGGCATGGTGTGGGCCGACATCGAGGTCGCGGTCGCCGACGACAAGGACGTCCCGGGCTTCGCGGACGTCATGAAGTGGCGCCGCACCGACCTCTACGCCGACCTGATGACCCCGCACGCCGAGCTGCCCGTCGCCTCCATGCTGGGCCCGGTCGACCCCGAGATGCCGGCCAAGCCGCTCGACGTGGTGACCCTGCAGGTCTCCTGGTTCCACAACCAGGACTACACCGTCACGCGCGCCGTCGCCCAGATCGCCCACGCGGCCGGTCAGGGCGCGAAGTTCGGCGTCCTGCCCGAGCTCTTCTGCTTCCAGCCCGGTGAGGTGGCCGAGGACCCGGCCCGCGCCGCCGCCTACTCCGAGGGCGTCCTGGAGACGATCAAGGCCGCCTGCGCGGAGCACTCCTTCTGGACCGTGGTCAACCTGGTCGAGAAGTCCGAGGCCGGCTTCCACTCCACCGCCTACCTGGTGGACGAGAAGGGCGCCGTGCGCCACGCGCACCGCAAGACCCACCTTGACGCGAACGACTCCTGGGCCGTCGGCGGCGACGAGATCGCCGTGGCCGACGTCGAGATCGGTCGCATCGGCATCATGATCGGCACCGAGGTGTGGCTGCCGGAGGTCGCGCGACTGCTCACCCTGCGCGGTGCCGAGTTGATCGCCCACCCCACCAACTGGGACCGCCGCGAGGCGGCCGACTGCGCCGCGGTCGAGCGCACCGAGGAGAACCGGGTGCACCTGCTCTCGGTGAACCGCCTCGACTCGCCCGCCGAGATCGGCAGCCAGATCGTGCGTTCCGACCCGTTCGTCCCGGGCCAGCCGGTGGCGCTCATGCGCTACCCGTCCGCCCAGTGGACCCGCTACGGCTTCGAGGAGCAGCTGTTCCAGCGCCTCGACCTGCGCGAGTCCCACAACAAGATGATGGGCTTCCACCTCGACCCGGTGGGCTCCCGTCAGCCGAACCTGTACGGCCCGCTGCTGCAGGCCCTCGACGGAGGACAGTGATGACTGAGACCGACATCCCCACCCTGCTCGCCCTGCGGGACAACCCGCCGTTCGAGAAGATGCACACCGTCGCCATCTCCGGCATGGGCCCGGTCGGCATGGTTGCCGCCCTGCGCCTGGCCCAGATGGGTCACGACGTCATCATCTTCGAGAAGCTGGGTGAGCTCTCGGAGGAGGCGCGTGCCTCGACGTTCCACCCGTCCTCGCTGGAGCTGCTCGAGCAGCTCGGCGTGGTCGAGGAGCTGCACGCGGTCGGTCTCAAGGCCCCGATCTACCAGTACCGCGAGCGCTCGGGCAAGGTGCTCTCGCAGATGGACATGACGCTGCTGGAGGGGGAGACCAAGTACCCCTACCGCCTCCAGAGCGAGCAGAACAACCTGACGCAGATCATCCTGCGCAAGCTCGAGCAGATGCCGAACGTGACGCTGCGCTTCAACTCAGCCGTCGCCCGTGTCGAGCGCGGCGACCGTCACGTCCGGATCCACCTCGAGGGCGGCGACCGCGACGCGCCGATCCTGGCTCGTTGGATGATCGCCAGCGACGGCGCGGCCTCGCCGGTCCGCAAGTCGCTGGGCATCGCCTTCGAGGGCACCACGTACGACGAGCGCTTCCTGGTCATCTCCACCACGCACGAGTTCCGTGACGACCTGGGCGAGGACCTCGCCTACGTGTCGTACATCTACGACCCGAGCGAGTGGGGAGTCCTGCTCCGCACGCCGAACCACTGGCGCGCGCTCTTCCCCGTCACCGACGAGGAGACGGACGAGGAGGTCATGAGCCCGGAGAACATGGAGGCGCGCATGCAGCGCCTCAACCCCAAGGACACGCCGTACGAGATCGTCCACCGCAACGTCTACGCGGTGAACATGCGTTCGGCCTCCACCTACGCCTCCGGGCAGGTGCTGCTCGCCGGCGACGCCGCGCACTGCAACAACCCGCTCGGTGGCATGGGCATGAACTCCGGCATCCACGACGCCTGGGCCGCCACGGAGTGCATCAACGCCGTCCTCACCGAGGGCGTGGACCCGACGCACGCCGCGACGCTCTACTCGGAGCTGCGTCGTGACGCCGCGATCAACCACGTCCAGGCCCGCGCGCAGAAGAACTACGACTCGATGCGCGAGGACGACGACAGTGCCCGCGAGGAGCAGGCCAACGAGCTGTCCGCCATGGACCGCGACCTGTTCGAGAAGCGTGAGCACCAGCGCAGCGCCGCGATGTTCACCTCGCTGCGCCTCACCCTGGGGCGGCTCAAGCGTGAGCTGCACGCGGTCAAGGCGCCGCGCCTGTCAGGCGGCCAGCAGCTGTCCAAGCTGATCGGTCAGGGCCCGGTCTACGCCGCCGGCGCCTACGACGCGGTTTCGGCCAAGCTGGTGGAGCAGGCCGGCTTCAAGGCGGTCTACGTCCCCGGATCGGCCGTCTCGGCCTCGGTGCTGGGACAGCCCGACCTGGGCTACATCGGGCTGGCAGAGATGGCTGAGGCCGTGCGACGCATCACCTCCGCCACCTCCCTCCCGGTCGTGGTGGACGGTGACACCGGGTACGGCGGTGTGCTGCAGGCCGGTGAGGCCGTGCGTCGCCTCGAGCAGGTCGGCGCCGCAGCCATCCAGTTCGAGGACCAGCTCGCCCCCAAGCGGTGCGGCCACCTGGCCGGCAAGGAGCTGGTGGAGACCGAGGAGATGGTCGCCAAGATCAAGCTCGCGGTCGCCGAGCGCACCTCCGCGATCATCATCGCCCGCACCGACGCCAAGGGCGTGGACGGGTTCGAGGCCGTGCTGGAGCGTGCCGCCGCGTACGCCGAGGCAGGTGCCGACCTGGTCTTCGCCGAGGGCGTGTACTCGGCCGAGGAGCTCACTGCGCTGCGTGACGCCGCCCAGGGCCGCCCGCTGATGGTGAACCTCTCGGAGGCCGGTGACAGCTCCGCGCTGCCGCCGATCGAGCTCGCACACGAGGCCGGTGTCGGCCTGCTCATCCACCCGGTCTCGGCGGTGCTCGCCGCCGCGGAGGGGATCGCCGCCACCTACCAGCGTCTGCTGTCCACCGGTACGTCCGGCAAGGGCCAGGAGGACTGGAAGACGTTCACGACCCTGCTGGGTCAGGACGAGCAGCTCGAGCGCGCTGCGCGGCTCGCGCAGGGCTGATTCCCGGCACACCCCGACCGTGGTCGGCGGCGCAGGCAGATCCGCAGGCGCCGCCGACACGGCGGAGTCGTACCGGCTCCACGAGCCGGCACGGCCGTCACGACAGCAACACCCGCAGTACCCCTGACCCCGTGGTCCGGCACCCGAGCGCCGGACCGCTACAGAGCAACACAGAGTGTGAGGAGCACGCCATGCCCGTCGGTACCGGTGCCGTCATCACCCCGCAGGACAAGAAGGGCAAGAAGTTCGCCCTGGTCCTGCCGTCCACCAACACCTCGGTGGAGCGCGAGCTCCACGACCTCCGTCCGCAGGACTGCTCCTGGCACACCGGGCGCATCATGATCGAGGCGCCCGACCTCGGTTCGGCCGACGCCTTCGGCGCCTTCCGCGAGGGCCTGAACGCCTCGATGCCGCGTGCACTCGAGATCGTCATGACCGCAGAGCCCGACTACATCGTCATGGGCATGTCGGCCGAGACCTTCTGGGGCGGTGTCGAGGGCAACGCCGAGTTCGAGCAGCGCGTGCGTGACCTCACCGGGCGTGAGGTGACCACCGGTGCGACCGCCGCCGGCGAGGCGCTCAAGGCCTTCGGTGCCAAGAAGAACGGCATCATCACCCCCTACCAGCCCGTGGGCGACGAGCAGGTCGTGGCCTACTTCACCGAGCTCGGCTTCGAGGTCGCCGGCATCACCGGGCTCTGCTCGGCCACCGCCACCTCGATCTCCACCGAGTCGCCGGAGAAGCTCCGTGAGGCCTTCCTCTCGGTGAACGGCGACGACGTCGACGCACTCATCCAGTGCGGCACCAACCTCGAGTGCGCCGCCACCGCGGCCGAGCTCGAGAAGGAGCTCGGCAAGCCGGTCATCGCCATCAACATCGCCACCGCCTGGCACGCCTTCCGCGTCAACGGCATCGACGACAAGATCACCGGCTACGGCCGCCTCCTCGAGGAGCACTGAGATGGCGTTCAACCACGTGGGTCACCTGACCCTGGTTCCCGAGGTCACCGACGAGCAGGTCAACGGGATCCTCGAGGGCCTGGTCGGCCTGTACGGCCAGGTCGACGGTCTTCTCTCCGCCCAGGTCGTGCGTGACGCCGGCCTGACCGAGGGCAACGCCAACGTGCGTTTCCACATGCGCTTCGACGCGCAGCCGTCGTGGGAGGCCTACCGCACCCACCCGGCCCACGTCGCGGTCGTGAAGAACCACATCGGTCCGGTCCTCGGCTCCAAGGCGTTCGTGCAGTACGACGACGCCGACGTGCGGTCCGCGGGAGAGCTTGCGTGACCACTGCGTCCACGAGCGCTGAGTCGAACAGCACTGGGTCGAACGGCACTGGGTCGATCCCCGGGGGCAAGCCGCTGCGCGGCGACTCCCTCGAGGAGGACTACGCCCGCGCCGGGTTCGGGGGAGACCTCGAGCCCGGCGCACGGCCGGCCCTCGTGCTGATCGACCCCGCCCGCGCCTACGTCGACCCCGAGTCCCCGCTCTACGCGGGGGTGGAGTCGTCGCAGGCGGCCATGGTCGAGCTGCGGGAGGCGGCCCGTGCGGCAGGCATTCCCGTCTATCTCACCCGGGTGCTGTACGACGACGCGTCGGGCACCCTGGGCGGCCTGTTCTTCCGCAAGGTTCCGGCTCTGGCCGCCTTCGTCGAGGGCAACCCGCTGGGTGACTGGGCCGAGGGGCTGCGTCCCGGTGCGGGCGAGACGGTCGTGACCAAGCACTACCCGAGCGCCTTCGCCGGCACCTCGTTCGCGGCCGCCCTGGCTGCGCAGCGGATCGACACCCTGCTGATCGGCGGCTGGTCGACGTCGGGCTGCGTGCGGGCCACCGCCCTCGACGCGCTGCAGTCCGGGTTCGTCCCGGTGGTGGTGCGCGAGGCGGTGGGTGACCGGCACAGCGACCCGCACGAGTCCAACCTCCGCGACATCCAGGCCAAGATCGGCGAGGTCCGCTCCCTGGAGCAGGCCAAGGCCTACTTGGCGCGCCTGCAGGGCATCGGGGCCTGAGGCTCGCGATGTCGAGACTTCCGAACCACGTCACCGTCGAGGTCACGCAGGAGTTCGAACAGATCCCTGCGCCTGACCACGAGCACGACTCATCCTGGGTCGTGCGAGGCAGCGCCACGGACCTCACCGGTCCCGTGGTCTTCCTCGTCCACGCGACGACGGCCTCCGGTGGCTGGTTCGGAGACCCGCACGAAGCGGGTTCCCGCGCGGCGGTCGACGCCGCCACGCTCTCCCAGCTGGACGCCTTCCCCGGCGTCGTCTGGGCCCCTCGGTACCGCCAGGCCAGCACCCGGGCGTTCCACGAGCGCGACTCCGGGGGCGAACTCGCCTACGACCTCGCCCAGCAGGACGTGGCGCGCGCCTTCTCCCAGTTCCTCGCCGACGACGCGCGACGTCCCGGGCCGCCGCGCCCAGTTGTGCTGGTGGGCCACAGCCAGGGAGCGCGGCACGTCCGGGCCCTGGTCGAGGAGTTCTTCGACCACGAGGGGTTGGCGGCCCGGTTGGTGGCCGCCTACGTCGTGGGGGTGTCCGTCCCGGCCGACGACGCCTTGTTGCGACGCTTCCCCGTGGCCACCGCGCCCGACCAGTGCGGGGTGGTGGTCACCTACCAGGCGAGGCTGGGGACACCCGAAAAGCAAGACGCTGGTCCCGGCGGTGCCTCCCCGACGGTGGGGGAGTGCGTCGGCGCCGCGGCGCTCGGTGCCGACACCCTGGGCGCGCGGACCGAGCGTGGCTACCTCGTGGTGCCGCGCGCCGAGATCGGGGAGCTGGCCGCCCAGGCCCTCCCGGACGGTCGCCTGCACCACGTCGAGGTCGAGGCGCTGGCCGGCGTCCTGGCTGCTGACGTGCGACGGCGCACCCGCAGTTGGCGCATGGCCCAGCCCACGTACGAGGACGGGGTGGCCCCCACGCGTCAGCCGGACGAGTTGACGGTGGTCCCGGTGGACACCGACCTCGCCGTCGAAGCCTGGCCCGGTGCCCGTGGCCGGACGTACGCGATGGCCGAGGGGCTGGCTCACGTCGTCGACCTGCCCGGTCCCACGGAGGGTGCACTCCCGCCGGTCGTCCTGCTGCACAAGCTGGGCGGGTGGGTGGCCGAGTGGCGCGGGGTGGCCGAACGCCTGGCCACGCGGCGTCGGGTGCTCGTGGTGGACCTGCCCGGGCACGGCGGCTCGGCTCAGTGTGCTCCCGCGCCCTGGATCCACTGGCCGGAGGACAGTGCCACCGAGGTGCACCGCCTTCTCCAGCACCTGGAGACCGGTCGGGTGCACCTGATGGGGTGCTCGCTGGGTGGAGTGGTGGCCACCTCCATCGCTGCCCGGCACCCGGGACAGGTGCTGTCGCTGACGCTGCTGGGTTCCTCCCTGACGGCACCGCTCGGCGCGGCCAGGACCCTGGAGATCGACCGTTCGGTGCGTCCGGGCTTTGGTGCCGGATGGGTGCCACGGCCCGGCCAGAACGGGCGTTCGGGGACCGATGATCCGGCAGTCCTGGCCGACCAGGACGCCTCCCGGGCGCGCGCAGGGACGTGGGTGCGTCCCTCGGAGCGTGGGGTGGGCCTCAGCGGCGTCGACCACGTGCTGCGGCAGGTGGAGGCGCCCGTGATGTACCTCAACGGCGAGAACGCCGGTTACCGCGTCTACGAGTCGAAGGTGCTCGACCTGGTCGAGGACGTCCGGGTCCGTGTGGTCGCTGGGGCAGGGTCATTCGTGCACCAGGAACGCCCCGCCGAGGTCGTCGAGCTGTGGAACGAGTTCGTGGGTGGCCTCGAGGTGCAGACCACGCCCTGACGGGCCCTTGGGTGCCGCCAGTTGCACCGTCCCACTTCACCGGGCTGCGCACGTCGGGCACGTGGGAGGGGACGTCTGAGGGGAGAGTCGCCGCGTGGCCGGTCGTCCTTGTACGAGATCTACGGCGTCGAGCCGCTCGTGCGCGAGCTCGGCCCGCCGACGGACGGCGACGATGGCTCCGGACGTGGAGGAAGGCGTGAGCGGGTGCTCACCGCCCTGGTGCTCCTGGGTGGGTTGCTCGTGCTGGGTAGGTCCGGCGCCGGCCGGGCGCCGGAGTGGTTCGTCCTGTTCGGGTGGTTCGGTGGTTCGGGCCCGGCCTCCACCACGGTGTCGCGGGGTGAACGTGCCGCGGGGTGAACGGCCCGCCCCCGGTCGGGACGGACGGCGGGAGACGGGAGGACCGCGTCGTGCGGCGCTCACGTCACGCGGTCTAGGATGGTGAGCGTGCAGACCACGTCCCGACCCCTCGGGCAGGACCACTGATCCGAGGACGGTGGGAACCCCTCGCCACGAGGGGTTTTTTCATGTGGTGCACGGGCGAGAACGCGAGAGGAACGCAGGAGCGATGAGCGAAGCGCACGAGACGGGTCAGGTCGACGGACCCGACGGCGAGGTCACCTACGACGTCGAGGCCATCCAGGCCAAGTGGCTCCCGATCTGGGAGCAGCTCGACACCTTCCGTGCCGACGACAGCTCCACCCGTGAGAAGAAGTACGCCCTCACGATGTTCCCCTACCCCTCGGGTGACCTCCACATGGGTCACGCCGAGGTGATGGCGCTGCACGACGTCAAGGCGCGCTACTGGCGGATGAAGGGTTACGAGGTGCTCAACCCGATGGGTTGGGACTCCTTCGGCCTGCCCGCGGAGAACGCCGCGATCAAGAACGACGAGCACCCGGCGAAGTACACCTACGGCAACATCGAGACCCAGTACCAGTCGTTCAAGCGGTACGGCACCTCGTTCGACTGGTCGCGCCGGTTCAACACCTCCGACCCCGAGTACTACAAGTGGACGCAGTGGCTCTTCACCCGCTTCCACGAGAAGGGGCTGGCCTACCGCAAGAACTCGCCGGTCAACTGGTGCCCCAACGACCAGACCGTGCTCGCCAACGAGCAGGTCGTCGACGGCGCCTGTGAGCGTTGTGGCGCCGAGGTCACCAAGCGTGAGCTGACCCAGTGGTACTTCCGCACCACCGAGTACGCCCAGGAGCTGCTCGACTCCCTCGACGACCTGGCGCCCACCTGGCCGTCCAAGGTGGTCAACGCCCAGCGCAACTGGATCGGCCGCTCCGAGGGTGCCCACGTCACCTTCGACGTCACCCTCGAGTCCGGTGAGACCCGCCCCGTCACCGTCTTCACCACCCGTCCGGACACGCTCTGGGGCGCCACCTTCATGGTGGTCGCCGCCGACGCCGACCTGGCCAAGGAGCTGGTCTCGCCGGAGCAGGCTCCCGCCCTGGAGGAGTACCTGGTCGAGGTGCGCAAGGCCTCCGACATCGACCGGCTGGCCACCGACCGTCCCAAGACCGGTGTCGACCTGGGCGTGAAGGCCACCAACCCGGTCTCCGGTGAGCTGGTCCCGGTGTACGCCTCCGACTACGTGCTGGCCGACTACGGCACCGGCGCGATCATGGCCGTCCCGGCCCACGACCAGCGCGACCTCGACTTCGCGAAGACCCTCGGGCTGCCGGTGCGCCGCGTGATCGACACCGGCGAGGAGAACCCGGAGGAGACCTTCGTCGCCACCACCGGCTCCGGGAGCTACGTCAACTCCGGTCCGCTCGACGGGCTGACCGACAAGGAAGCCGGCATCCGCAAGGCCATCGAGATCCTCGAGGCCGACGGACGTGGCACCGGAACCGTCAACTTCCGCCTGCGCGACTGGCTGCTGAGCCGCCAGCGCTACTGGGGTGCGCCGATCCCGATCATCCACTGCCCGGTGGACGGCGAGGTCGCGGTTCCCGACGACCAGCTGCCGGTGCTGCTGCCCGACCTCAAGGGCGCCGACCTGAAGCCGAAGGGCACCTCGCCGCTGGGCGGCGCCACCGAGTGGGTCAACACGACCTGCCCCACCTGCGGTGGTCCGGCGAAGCGGGACACCGACACCATGGACACCTTCGTGGACTCGTCCTGGTACTTCTTCCGCTACGTCTCCCCGCAGGACGACGCCCAGGCGTTCGACACCGAGCTCGCCAACGCGTGGGGCCCGGTCGACCTGTACGTCGGCGGCGACGAGCACGCGGTGCTCCACCTGCTGTACTCCCGCTTCTTCACCAAGGCGCTGCGCGACATGGGCCTGGTCAGCTGGGACGAGCCGTTCTCGGCCTACCTGAGCCAGGGCAAGGTGCTCAACCAGGGGCGCAAGATGTCGAAGTCGCTCGGCAACGGCGTCAACCTGGGGGACCAGCTCGACCAGTTCGGCGTGGACGCCGTGCGCCTGACCCTCGTCTTCGCCTCCCCGCCGGAGGACAACATCGACTGGGCCGACGTCTCGCCGGCGAGCTCGCTGAAGTTCCTCCAGCGTGCCTGGCGCCTGGCGGGCGACGTCAGCTCTGCGCCCGGTGCCCCCGCGTCGGACGGGGACGAGGCCCTGCGCCGCGTCACCCACAAGACCATCGCCGAGGCCGACCACCTCATCACGAACCACCGCTACAACGTGGTGATCGCGCGCACCATGGAGCTCGTCAACGCCACCCGCAAGGCCATCGACTCCGGCTGCGGTCCGGCCGACCCGGCCGTGCGTGAGGCGGTCGAGACCGTCGCGATCCTGCTCTCCCTCGTCGCGCCCTACACGGCGGAGGAGATGTGGGACCGCCTGGGCCACCAGCCGGGCATCGCGGCCGTCGCCTGGCCCGTCGTCGAAGAGTCCCTGCTGGTCGACGACACCGTCACCGCGGTCGTGCAGATCAAGGGCAAGGTCAAGGCTCGGCTCGAGGTCGCCCCGGACATCTCCGAGGCTGACCTGGAGGCCGCCGCGCTCGCCGACCCGGGCGTGCAGAAGGCGCTCGAGGGCCAGACCGTGCGCAAGGTGATCGTGCGTGCGCCGAAGCTGGTCAACGTCGTCGTCTGATCGGACGAAGCACTAAGGTCACCGCCATGTCACCGCGCACGGTCGTCGTCACCGACTCCACCGCCGCGCTGCCGGTCGAACTGGCAGAGCGGCGGGGGATCGTCGTGGTCCCGCTGAAGGTGCTCATCGGCGACCAGGCGTACGACGAGGGCTGCCCCGAGGTGTCCCCGACCGCGGTCGCGGACGCGCTGCGGGCGGGGGAGCGGGTCTCCACCTCCCGCGTGGTGCCCGAGGTCCTGGCCAGGGTGTACCGCGGGCTGGCGGAGGCCGGCGTCGAGGAGATCGTGTCGGTGCACCTGTCGGGCCTGGTCAGCGGTACCTATGACTCCGCCATCGTGGCGGCCAAGCAGGCTCCCGTGCCGGTGCACACCGTGGACACCCGCCAGGTGGCCGCGGCCACGGGCTACGCGGCATTGGCCGCTGCCGACGTCCTCGACGCCGGGGGCAGCGCCAGCGACGCCGCGCGAGCCGCGCGGCGACGGGCCGCCCTGAGCCAGTCCTACTTCTACGTGGACACGCTGGAGTACCTGCGCCGTGGCGGCCGGGTCAACGCGGCGTCCGCGTTCCTGGGCGGTGCCCTCTCGGTCAAGCCGCTGCTGACGCTGCGTGACGGCAAGGTGACCTCGCTGGAGAAGGTGCGCACCTCGACCAAGGCGTTGGCCCGGCTCGAGGAGCTCCTGGTCACCGCTGCCGGGGGGCAGCAGGTCGAGGTGTGCATCGCACACCTGGGCAGCCCCGAGCGTGCCCAGACCCTGGCCGACCGGGTGAAGGAGCGGCTGGCCGAGAACCTGGGCGGCCGCGAGCCCTGGTTGTTCGAGGTGGGCGGGGTCGTGGGGGCCCACGTGGGCCCGGGCATGGTGGCGGGAGCGCTGGCGCCGGTCCTGTGAAGGCGCGCCAGCCCGGAACCGGAGTTCTCCACAGGCGGAGGGCCGGGGCCGACGAACCGGGGCCGCATTTCCCTAGCGTCGGGGCATGCGCCCTCGCCGACCCAGCACCGACCATGCCGAAGCGGTGGCACGCAGGCTCGCGCTGCTCAGTGCAGAGCTGGACGCCGCCCGCCGGCGGGCCGATCCCGACGAAGACCGCCCTCCCCACGAGCTGACCCGGATCTCCGGTTCAGCCGTTCCCTTCGAGGAGCAGCTCGAGCCGTCGGTTCCCCCGTCCCTGCTCGGTGCGGCCGGGGCGCAGGCCACGGTGCCTCCCCGGGCTGCGGTGCACGCTCCGGCTGAGGTGCACGCTCCGGCCGCGGTGCACTCAGAGCCCGCCGACCTCCTCCCGACCGGTCCGGCCCGGCCACTGGTCCAGGTGCCGGTCCCGGGCCGACACGCTGCTCGCCGACGCGGCCGTCCGTCCGGGCGGATCGGTGGCCGCCCCCGGGACGCGGCGAGGGTCCCCGACTTCGAGGAGCGACCGAGCCCCGAGGACGCCCTGCCGGACGATGCAGCCCAGGACGATGCAGGCCCAGATGATGCCGCCGCGGAGGCGGTACACCGCGGCGCCCGGTCGCCGCGTGCCTGGTCCTGGGCCCGTGAGGTCGGTGCGTGGGCCCCGGCCCAGGTCTCGGTGCTCCTGGCCGGTGTGGCCCTGGCTCTCGGGGTGACCTGTGCGTGGTTGCTGCTGGGTCAGGAAGGACCTGAAGTGACGTCCTTGGCCGCCGACGGGGCGTCGTCCTCCGTCGCGCCGAGAAGCATCGGGGAAGCGGCGGCTGAGCCGATCGCGCCGTCGGCCCCCACGACGGCCCCCACGGTGCCGGGCTCGTCGACCGGCAGTGCGGACGCCGAGGCGGGTGGTCAGGTGGTGGTGCACGTGGCCGGCAAGGTGAGGCGACCCGGGATCGTGGTGTTGCCCGTCGGCGCGCGGGTCGGCGAGGCGGTGCAGAAGGCGGGAGGGGCCAAGCGCGGCGCAGACACCACCGGGATCAACCTGGCCCGGGTGCTGGTGGACGGCGAGCAGGTCCTGGTGGGTCTCCCCGCCGGTCAACAGGGGGCCGGTCAACAGGGTGCCGGTCAGCAGGGATCGGGTCAGCAGGGATCGGGTCAGCAGGGTGCACAGGGAGGTCCCGCCCGCGGTCCGGCCTCGGCGCCGGGTGCCGCGACCTCGGTGAGCCTCAACGCCGCCGACCAGGCGCTGCTCGAGACCCTGCCGGGGGTCGGTCCGGTGACTGCCTCGGCCATCGTGGAGTGGCGTACCGCGAACGGTCCCTTCACCGCAGTCGAGGAGCTTCTCGAGGTGCGGGGGATCGGGGAGGCGACGTTGGCCCGGCTGGCGCCGCTCGTCACCTTGTGATCCCTCCCGTGCATGCCTGGGTTCGGATCGACGACGTCCGGTTGCCGGCGCTCGCCGTGCTGGCCTGGGTGGGGTGCCTGCTGGGGCTGGCGGTGGGCCGGGCGGCCGTGGTGCTTGCGTTGTTGCTGGCGCTGCTCCTCACGGTGCTGGTGCTGAGGGGCCGCAGCGGAGGAGCGGGGGGCTCCCGTCCCGGGGCCGCGCTGCGGAGGTGGGGTGCGGTGGCCGTCGCTGTGCTGGCGGTCTTCTCGTTCCTGGCGGGCGTGCGGGCGGAGTCGGCGCGTACCGCCGTCATGAGCAGCCTCGCGGAGCAGGGCCGGGGCGTGGACCTCGTCGGGGTGGTGGCCTCGGACGCCAAGCTCCTGCGCTCGGCCTTCGGGGAGCGGTCCCGGGTGGAGGTTCGGGTCGAGCGCGTGCAGCGGCGCGATCGTGCCTGGCGGGTCTCGGACCGCGTCCTGGTCCTGCTGCAGGGGCCGCCCGACCAGGTGCGGCTGGGGCAGCGTGTCGCCCTCTCGGCGACACCGCTGCCGCCGGGGAAAGGATCTCGGCACCGGACTGCATGGGCCGCGCGTGGCCCTGTGCGCGTGCAGGCGGAGCCCGACGTGTGGTGGCGGGCCGCCGAGGCGGTGCGTGCCTCGCTCCGCGGGGTCGTCTCCGGGCGTCCCGAGGACCAGCGGGCCCTGGTGCCCTCCCTGGTCGTGGGTGACGACCACGCCGTGCCAGAGGACCTGGCCGAGGCGTTCCGCACCACCGGCCTCACCCACCTCCTGGCCGTGTCGGGGACCAACCTCACGCTCATGCTGGGTGCAGTTCTGGGGCTTGCCCGCTGGTGCGGGGTGCGGGGACGTTGGCGGCTGGTCCCGGCTGCGCTGTGCGTGGTCGGGTTCGTCCTCGTCGCCCGCAGCGAGCCGAGCGTCGTCCGCGCCGCCACCATGGGATCGGTCGCGCTGCTCGCGTTGGAGCGCAACGCGGTGGAGCGGGGTCTGCGGTGCCTCGCCCTGGCGGTGCTGCTCGTGCTGGTCTGGGACCCGTGGATGGCCCGCTCGGTGGGGCTCACCCTCTCCGTCCTCGCCACCGCCGGCATCCTGGTGCTCGTGCCGCCGTGGAGCCAGGCGATGGGGAGGTGGGCGCCGCGCTGGGTCGCGCTCGCTCTGGCGGTGCCGGCAGCGGCGCAGCTGGTCGTCACTCCGGTGGTGGCGGCGGTGCAGGGCGAGGTGAGCCTCGTGGCGGTGGCCGCCAACGTCGCTTCTGCGCCGGCGGTGGCGCCGGTGACGGTCCTCGGCATGGTGGCGGCCGTGTGCGGCCTGGTCCACCAGGGGTTCGGCTCCCTGGTGGCGTGGCCGGCGGCCACGGCCGCGGGGTGGATCGCAGGGGTTGCCCGGTGGGGCGCCGACCAGCCGCTGCCCGCGGTGGGGTGGGCAGTGGGTTTCTGGCCGGTCGCTGGCCTCGTGCTGCTCTGCCTGGCGATGGTTCCGTTGGTTCCCGCGGTGCTCCGTCGTCCTTGGCTGTGCCTGCCCGCCGTCGGGTTGGTGGTGGTCCTGGTCTCCCGGGGAGTGCCGGTGCCCGGGTGGCCACCCGACGCCTGGTTCCTGGCGGCCTGTGACGTGGGTCAGGGCGACGCGGTGGTGGTGAGGACCGGGGAGGAGTCGGCGATGGTGGTGGACGTCGGTCCCGACGCCCGGGCGGTGGACCGGTGCCTCGACCGGCTGGGCGTGCGCCGGGTCGACCTGCTGGTGATCTCGCACTTCCACGCCGACCACGTGGACGGGTTGGAGGGCGTGCTGTCGGGTCGCGAGGTGGTGGCCGCCGAGGTCTCCCCGGTCGACGACCCTGCGGACCGGGCGGCGTGGGCGCGCGGTCGACTGGCCGAGGCGGGGGTGGAGGTCCGGCGCTCGGAGGTCGGGACCACCACGCGGGTGGGTACGGCGCGGGTGCAACGGGTCTGGCCTGAGCAGCGCTCCGTCACGCCCGCGCACTCGCACCTCGCGGCGTCGCGGTCCGGGGGAGACCTGGCGAACGACGCCAGCGTGGTCCTGCTGGTGGAGGTCGCGGACACCAAGGTGCTGCTGACCGGCGACGTGGAGCCACCGGCGCAGCGACGTCTGGCACGCCTGCTGGCCGGCGTCGAGGTCGACGTCCTGAAGCTGCCCCACCACGGCAGCCGTCACCAGGACGCGCGGTTCCTGGACGGCCTGGACCCGTCCCTGGTCCTGGTGTCGGTGGGTGCGGAGAACTCCTACGGGCACCCGGATCCCGGAGTGCTGGGACGGTTCGTCCGGGACGGCGCGCAGGTGGTGCGCACCGACCAGTCCTCCGACGTCGTGGTGGTGCGCACGCCGGACGGGCTCGGGACCGCAGGGCTGGGCTGACAGGGCTGGGGTGAAGGAGGCCCGAGTGTGGCAGGCTTGCACCACCATGGCTTCTGCTCCCACTGCGGTTTCTGCTCCCACTGCGCGCCAGGTCCTGGGCCGCGTCACCCTGGTGACGGGCAAGGAGGAGTTCCTCAACGAGCGCGCGGTCACCGGCGTCCGTCGGGCCGTGTCCGGCTTCGACGCCGAGGCGGAGTTCTCGGAGGCAATGGCCAGTTCGCTGACCGCCTCGTCCTTGGAGGAGATGTCTGCGCCGTCGCTCTTCTCCGCGACCCGGTGCGCGGTCGTGCGTGGCCTGGAGGACCTGCCCGACGAGCTGTACGACCGGGTGCTCGCCTACGCGCAGGCTCCGGTGGAGGACGTCGCGCTGGTGCTGATGCACGGCGGGGGTTCGAAGGGCAGCGGTCTGCTCAACAAGCTGCGCAAGATGCCCTCGGTGACCGAGGTGAAGGCGGCGGAGGTCAAGTACGCCTCCGGTTTCCAGGACTTCACCCGCAGCGAGTTCGCGCAGCTGGGCGCCCGCATCGCCCCGGAGGCGGCCGAGTTCCTGGTCACCGCGGTGGGGCAGGACCTGCGGTCCCTCGCCGCTGCGGCGACCCAGCTGGTCAGCGACTTCCCCGGCGAGCAGATCACCGTCGAGGTCGTGAAGCGTTACTTCGGCGGGCGGGCCGAGGCCAAGTCGTTCGCGGTGGCCGACGCGGTGATGTCCGGGCAGACGGACCAGGCGTTGGAAGAGTTGCGGTGGGCCCTCGACGGCGGTACCCCGGGTGTCCTCGTCACCT